>CAZECB010000001.1:0-36515 GCA_964510745.1 uncultured Flavobacteriaceae bacterium
AATAACTATAAAGCCCTTTGCCGTATTAAAATCTGATAAAGACACTAGATTTCCGTCTATATTTTTTAATTTAAAATCTGTAGCTATATCTCCTACTTTATAGCCTTCTTTTGATATTTCTTTAGTGTTAGTAAATGCGCTTACAATTAGCATTAGTACAATTACAGAAATAATTTTAAGTTTTTGCATCATCTTTGTTTTAAAAATTGTTTAACTTCTTTTTCTAATTCACTATAAGTGAAAGAACGTTCATAAAATTCACGTTTCTTAGTATTATATATAAGTGTTGCAGGTATAGCTCCACTCCACTCCTCATTTATTTTTGGAATCCAAGTATTCATATCTGTATCATTTAATGCAACTACTTTAGATTTCAATTTGTGTTTTAGAATATAAGGCTTGAGTTTTTTTTCATATTGATTAGGAAAATCTAAACTCACTAACAATACCTCTACATTTTTTGATGTATATTTTTCACCTATAACTTCAAAATGAGGTAATTCCTTTATGCAGGGGGCACACCAAGTTGCCCAAAAATTCACAACATAAACTTTATTGTCTTTTCGATTTAGCAACGGATATAATCCATCAAAGTCAAACACTTCTAATACATTACTAATTTCTTGTTTTAAAGATGTACTAATCTCTGATTTGTGTTTCTCTTTTACACATGAGGCTAACATAAAAACAAGTAAAAATTTAAGTACTTTCATACTATAAAGGTAATCAAAATGATATATTCAAAATATTAATCAAGTAATTTTCAATACAATTTATTGTATAATTAATTAATTAATGTATATTGTGCGCACAATTGTTGTATTTACAAATGAGTATAGAAGACGATTTAAAAACAACAAAAAGACTAGCCCCAGAAGCAAAAACAATGATAAATATCGTTTTTACTGCTTCTGTCATAAGTAATAAATTTACATTACTATTGAAACCTTTTGGTATATCAATGCAACAATATAATGTATTGCGTATTTTAAGAGGGCAGAAAAAAAAGAGCATCTCTTTAGCAGATGTACAAGCAAGGATGATTAATAAAATGAGTAACACTACTCGTTTAATTGACAAATTAAAAGAGAAAGGTTATGTCACTAGAGTTTTAAATGATAGTAATAGGCGAAAAATATCTCTTAACATAACAGCACGCGGAATGGATTTATTGTCAAAAACTGATCCTTTAGTGGAAAAAAAAGGCATAAATATAACTGATAATTTATCATTTGAAGAATTAAATGTGTTGAATGAACTTTTAGAAAAAATAAGAACTGAATAATTTACATAAACTAAAAATACTTCTTATTACTCAATTAATAGCCAAATTCAAGTAATGAGTTAACTTCCGTTTCCCTCGAATCGGAAGTTTTTTTTTATATAATTTGAAAATTAAAAATTGCTTCTTATCTTTGCTTCGCTTTTAAAAAATATATGAAAACAATTTTAAATAATACTTGGTGGTGGAGCTCTCGAAAAACAACATTCGTGAACTAACCTATCGTATATTTAAAACTAAAAATACTAAGGCTTGTCATTCACGACAAGCTTTTTTTTTATCAAAATGAAAACATTTAATTTACATACACATTATAAAAAAATTCTTGCAGATACAATTACTCCTGTTAGTATTTATCTTAAAATAAGAGATAAATACCCTAATAGTATTTTATTAGAAAGTAGTGATTATCATGCTAATGACAATACTTTCTCATATATTTGTTTCAATCCTATTGCCTCTATAAAAGTTGAAGATGAAACTATTACACAAACATTTCCTGATGGAAATCTAGTTTCCAATTCTATAGAAAAAAGTACTGATGTGACTCACCAAATTCATCAATTCACAAAACGTTTTGAAGTAGACTCTAATAATCCTTTTAAATTTATCAATAATGGTATTTTTGGATATATGTCTTATGATACAGTACGTTATTTTGAAGATGTTGAAGTTTCAAAAAAAAAGAATTCTATTAATATTCCAGATGTTTTCTACGCTGTATATCAAAATATTATAGCCATAAATCATTTTAAAAATGAAGCTTATATTTTTGCTCATTGTTATGATTCTGAGTCTAATACGGAAGATATTCATCAGCTCATTAAAGCAAAACAATTTGCATCTTACGAATTTTATACCGACGGAGATATCTCATCAAATCTAACAGATGATGAATATAAAAATCATGTAGAACTTGCAAAAAAACATTGTGCTCGAGGGGATGTATTTCAATTAGTACTCTCTAAAAAATTTACTCAAGAATTTAAAGGTGATGAGTTTAATGTATATCGTGCATTAAGAAGCGTTAATCCTTCTCCTTACCTATTTTATTTTGATTATGGTGATTTTAAAATATTTGGAAGTTCGCCAGAAGCACAACTTATTGTAAGTGATGGTCAAGCAGAAATTCATCCAATAGCAGGAACATTTAAACGTACAGGGAACGACTTAAAAGACGCCGAATTAGCAAAACAATTAGCTGTAGATGAAAAGGAAAATGCTGAACATGTGATGCTAGTTGATTTAGCAAGAAATGATTTAAGTCGTAATGGAAGTCAAGTTACTGTAGACACCTATAGAGAAGTTCAGTTTTTCTCACATGTCATCCACTTGGTAAGTAAAGTTACAGGTAAAAAACATGAGGATGTATCAACTATACAGGTGGTTGCAGATACATTTCCTGCTGGAACTTTAAGTGGAGCTCCAAAACATAGAGCCATGCAACTCATTGAACAATACGAAAAAACAAGTCGTGCATTTTATGGTGGCGCTATTGGGTTCATGGATTTTAAAGGTAATTTTAACCATGCTATTATGATTCGTACTTTTTTAAGTAAAAATCATGAGTTACATTGGCAAGCTGGCGCTGGAATTGTTTCAAAATCTAGTGCAGAAAATGAATTACAAGAAGTATACAATAAATTAGGAGCCTTAACCAAAGCAATTGATTTAGCTAAAGAAATTTAAGATTATGAACGTATTAGTTATAGATAATTACGATAGTTTCACTTACAATCTTGTTCATTATTTAGAAGATTTAGAATGTAACGTTACTGTAAAACGAAATGACAAATTAACACTTGATGAAGTTGATACATTTGATAAAATTATATTATCACCAGGTCCAGGGATTCCTGAGGAAGCAGGACTTTTAAAAGACATTATAAAAACCTATGCGTCAACTAAAAGTATTTTAGGCGTATGCTTAGGGCAACAAGCTATTGGGGAAGTTTTTGGTGGCACACTTATCAATTTAGATACTGTACATCACGGCGTTGCTACTACAGTAAATATTATTGTTGATGATGAAACGCTTTTTAACGGTTTAGGTAATAAAATTAGCGTTGGTCGCTATCATTCATGGGTTATTGACCCTAGTTTACCAGACACATTAGAAGTGACTTCTGTAGATGAAAACGGGCAAGTCATGTCTTTAAGACATAAAACATATGATGTTAAAGGTGTACAGTATCATCCAGAATCTGTATTAACTCCTGATGGAAAACAAATATTAAAGAATTGGATTGAAAATTGATTTTGTTATCCATAACATGACAAATAATTTCATGAAAATAGAATTATAATAAATTAAGATTACCGCTTTCGCGGAAATAAAATGAAACAAATATTAAACAGACTCATTAATCACGAAAGCATCTCTAGCGAAGAAGCCAAACAAGTGTTGGTTAATATCTCTAAAGGTGATTATAATCAAAGTCAGATCGCATCATTTTTAACGGTGTATATGATGCGAAGCGTCACACTCGACGAACTTAAAGGGTTTAGAGATGCCTTGTTAGAATTATGTATTCCAATAGACTTAAAAGAGTTCAACGCTATTGATTTATGTGGTACAGGTGGTGATGGAAAAGATACGTTTAACATTTCTACCTTATCATCATTTGTTACCGCTGGAGCTGGCGTGAATGTTGCTAAACATGGAAATTATGGTGTATCTTCAGCTTGTGGATCGTCAAATGTTATGGAACATTTAGGAATTAAATTTTCTAATGATAATGACTTTCTAAAGAAAACTATTGAAGAAACTGGTATTTGTGTATTACATGCACCACTTTTTCATCCAGCTATGAAAAATGTAGCTCCTATTCGTCGTGAATTAGGAGTCAAGACATTTTTTAATATGCTCGGCCCTATGGTAAATCCATCGTTTCCAAAAAATCAAATGGTTGGCGTTTTTAATTTAGAATTGTTACGTCTTTATGGGTATCTCTATCAAAATACAGATAAAAACTATACGATTGTTCATGCTTTAGATGGTTATGATGAAATATCATTAACAGGAAATACTAAAGTGATTACTAATCAATCTGAAACCGTTTTAGCACCTACAGATTTAGGTGTAATACAAATACGTCAAGATGAAATTTTTGGAGGCAATACTGTTAAAGAAGCTGCAAAAATATTTGTAAATGTAATTGATGGAAAAGGCACAAATGCACAAAATAATGTGGTTTGTGCTAATGCTGGATTAGCGATAGCTACAACAAAACAAATTAGCCATAATGAAGGCTTTGAATTAGCAAAAGAATCATTGCTTTCAGGTAAAGCAAAACAAAGTTTAAATAAACTAATTGAATTGAGTGACACATAGTGTCATCCTGAACTTGATTCAGGATCTCATCAATCAAAGATTAAAGGTTTCTATCTACATAGAAAAGTAAACATGAACATATTAGATAAAATAGTAATAGATAAACGTAAAGAAGTTGCTTTAAAAAAAGCATTAATCCCTACATCACAATTAGAACAATCCATACTGTTTGAACGTAATACAATCTCTTTAGCAAAAAAATTAAGAACTAGCAATACAGGTATTATTGCAGAACATAAACGCAGGTCGCCTTCAAAATCTGTAATCAATCAAAGTTTAAATGTTCAAGATGTAGCAAAAGGTTATGAAGACGCTGGTGTTTGCGGCATGTCAGTTTTAACAGACGGAAAGTATTTTGGAGGCTCTTTAGACGATTTAGTTATTGCTAGAGCTAGTAGTAATTTACCATTATTACGAAAAGAGTTTATTATAGATGAGTATCAAATTATTGAAGCAAAAGCTTATGGAGCTGATGTAATTTTACTAATTGCTGCTATTTTGAGCAGAGATAAAATCAAACAGTTTTCAGAATTAGCAAAGCGTTTAAATTTAGACGTTTTATTAGAAGTTCATGACATAGAAGAATTACATAAATCCATAATGCCAAGTTTGGATATGCTAGGTGTTAATAATCGAGATTTAAAAACATTTGACGTTAGTACGGAAACTAGTAAAGTATTAAGCAAGTTAATCCCCAATGATTTTATAAAAGTTTCTGAAAGTGGAATTTCAAACATTGAAACTATTAAAAAGTTACAACCTTACGGTTATCAAGGGTTTTTAATTGGTGAAAATTTCATGAAAACTGATAATGCGGGGGAAAGTGCTAATGAGTTTATCAAAAAACTAGAATCGTGAAGCTAAAAGTTTGTGGAATGAAATATCAAGATAATATGAATCAAGTTGCAGCATTGCAACCCGATTATCTTGGGTTTATATTTTATGAAAAATCATCACGTAATGTAGAGTCTATTTTTTCTGATCTACCAAGTAATACTAAAAAAACAGGTGTATTCGTAAATTCTGGCTTAGAATTTATTATCAATAAAATAAATACATTTCAATTAGAAGCAGTACAATTACACGGCAATGAATCACCTGAGTTCTGTACTGATTTAAAACATCATTACGAGGAACAAAGTGATGGAACAATTGAAATTATCAAAGTATTCTCTATAAAAGATAATTTTGATTTTTCAGTATTAGAGCCTTATGAATTTGTTTGTGATTATTTTTTATTCGATACCAAAGGAAAACAACCAGGAGGTAATGGATATGTATTTGATTGGAATGTTCTAAAAAAATACCCATCAACCAAACCTTATTTTTTAAGTGGAGGTATTGGAGTTGATGAAATTGAACAGTTAAAAGAATTTTTAAATAGTCCTGAATCAAAATATTGCTATGCCATAGATGTGAATAGTAAATTTGAAATTGAAGCAGGGTTAAAAAATATAGAGCAGTTAAAAGAGTTTAAAAAAAGCGTCATTACTAGCGTAGCAAAGTAATTTCTTAATAAGAAGCAGATTGTCACAACTTTTTTCAAAAGCCTCGTAATGACAACAAAAAATAATATGAGTTACAACATCAACAATAAAGGGTATTACGGTGAATTTGGGGGAGCATATATACCTGAAATGTTATATCCAAATGTAGAAGAATTACGTCAAAATTATCTAAAAGTAATGGCAGAGTCTTCCTTTCAAGAAGAGTTCAATCAGTTATTAAAAGATTATGTCGGGAGACCTTCCCCTCTCTACTATGCTAAACGATTAAGCGAAACTTATAACACTAAGGTTTATCTAAAACGAGAAGATCTTAACCATACTGGTGCTCATAAAGTTAATAATACTATTGGGCAAATCCTTATGGCCAAACGTTTAGGGAAATCTCGTATTATAGCTGAAACTGGTGCTGGACAGCACGGTGTAGCGACAGCAACTGTTTGTGCTTTAATGGGGTTGGAATGCATTGTATATATGGGAGAGATTGATATTGCTCGTCAAGCTCCAAATGTAGCTCGTATGAAAATGTTAGGCGCAACTGTAATTCCAGCAACATCAGGAAGTAAAACGCTTAAAGATGCCACTAATGAAGCGATTCGTGATTGGATTAACAACCCTGTAAACACACATTACATTATTGGAAGTGTAGTAGGGCCACATCCCTATCCAGATATGGTGGCAAAATTTCAGTCTATTGTTTCAGGAGAAATAAAATGGCAACTAAAAGAAAAAGAAGGTACTGACACACCTAATCATGTGATTGCCTGTGTAGGAGGTGGTAGCAATGCTGCTGGTGCGTTTTATCATTTTTTAGATGATGAACGTGTAAATTTAATTGCTGTAGAAGCTGCTGGAAAAGGTGTTCATTCTGGAGAAAGTGCTGCAACTTCTATTTTAGGAAAAGAAGGGATTATCCATGGAAGTAAAACCTTATTAATGCAAACTAATGATGGACAAATTACTGAGCCCTATTCTATTTCGGCGGGATTAGATTATCCAGGAGTTGGCCCAATGCATGCCAATTTATATACAACTAAACGTGCAGAATTTATTGCTATTACTGATGATGATGCCATGGAAGCTGGGATAGAGTTAAGTAAATTAGAAGGTATTATTCCTGCTATTGAAACCTCTCATGCGTTAGCGGTATTTAAATACAAAACGTTTAAACCAGATGATATTGTCATCATGAATTTATCAGGACGTGGTGATAAAGATTTACAAAATTATATTGATTATTTTAAGTTATAACGTCATTCCGAACGCAGTGAAGGAATCTTATTAATTTTTCTAAAATTCAAACAGATTGTCACGGCTTTAAAAAAGTCACACAATGACAAAACAAAATATTATGAATAGAATTCAAAATAAATTACAAGAGAGCAAAAAACTCTTATCCATATATTTCACAGCAGGTTACCCTAATCTTGATGATACGACTTCTATCATTCAAAAGTTAGAGCAAAGTGGTGTAGACATGATTGAAATAGGATTACCATTTAGTGATCCATTAGCAGACGGGCCCACCATTCAAGCAAGTTCTACACAAGCATTATATAACGGAATGACTTCAGAATTACTCTTTAATCAGCTAAAAGATATTCGTAAAACAGTTAGTATTCCCTTAATTATTATGGGGTATTTTAATCCAATCTTACAGTTTGGAGTGGAAGCTTTTTGTAAAAAATGCCAAGAGGTAGGTATTGATGGTTTAATAATTCCTGATCTCCCTGTAGATGTTTATAATGACCATTACAAAGTTACTTTTGAAAAATATGGATTAATCAATGTATTTTTAATTACACCTCAAACTTCAATAGAACGTATTAATTTTATTGATTCTATTTCCAACGGATTTATTTATATGGTCAGTAGTGCTAGTGTTACTGGGAGTCAAAGCGGATTTGGAAACGAGCAAACCAACTACTTCAAACGTATTTCAGATATGAGTCTTAATAACCCACAAGTTATTGGGTTCGGAATTTCTGACAACAAAACCTTTACACAAGCAACTGAATATGCCAAAGGGGCTATTATAGGAAGTGGATTTATAAAACATTTAACTCATAATGGAGTTGATACTATTGATATTTTTATTAATCAAATACAACAATAATATCATGAAACAATTTCTTCTTTTATTCTTAATAATTACAACATCATGTTCTTCGCAAGTGGAAATTGATAATATTACAGATATTCCTAAAATTCAAAAAGCAGATAAAACTCTAGCTAATGTATACCAACCACTTGACGGCACTTGGAAAGGTGTGTTTTTAGTTAAGCAAGATAACAACCCTGTTCAAAAACCAAATAATCTTCAAGATACAGCTGTTATGCTTAAATTTATTGAAGCTGCTAAAACAGTAAATACAATTAATGTGACACAAGTCTACACATCAGAGAGCCCATATTTTCAAAGAGTTTCAATAACAGATTTTTATCCCGGCACAGGTAAAACTGAACAAAGTAAAGGAGTAAATAAAGTTCAAGATGGAAAGATGTGGTGTGTGGTACACAAACCTAATGATACAGTTATTCATGAAGGCAGCACTCCTAATTCTGAAACCATTGTCTGGCAAAGTAATAAATCTCAACGCATTGAATATTTTTATGAAACCGTCACCAAAGCGTATTACGAAATTATTGGTTACGGATATTACAATAATGACGACACTTCATTAAGTCCAAAACTTTGGTTTTATGGAAGGTATGAGCGTCAATAAATTCATATTAAATATAAAAAAAGGGAGTGTTTTGTTTAAAACACTCCCTTTTCTTTTTAAAAGAATATTCTTAATATATTATTTCATTTGAGCTAATAATTCGTCAATTGCCTTAGCCATAACTACCCCTAGTAATTTAACTGGCGAACCAATTTGAGCCAAAATGTCTTTTCTTCTCCTCGTTTATATGTAGTAAATCCTATTCTATACAGAGTTCTAGTAAGTGCTTTAAAGGATCACCTACTTTACTTTTGTATCTTAATAGAGAGTTATAACTACTTTCGCTTGGTTGTTTTGGCATTTCACCACTATCATCATTTCTAGCTAAAATATTCCACGATGCATTTGCTACGTTTTTTATTTTATCTTCGGTAAAAATGTCAGATTTTTCTAAAGTAATATATGTACCAAAATAGTCTTTTGATTCTGCATTATCATCATACCCAGCTCCTTTAATCGGGTTTTTTATTTTTGAAGTATTGCCGGTGACACCATTCTTAATCCTAATTCTGGAGCAACAGCAGGAGCTCAAACAAAAATATAATAAAACTTTTTATCATCTTTCACTTCATCTTCAGAGTTTGGAGCTGCATGCCCTAAATAACTAACGATATCTGTGTAAGGAACTCTTTTGCTAACTGGTCTTATTTTTTTCTCAATAGAGCTACCAAAAGCTTTTAATTTTTGAACATTAACATTTCCTAATGCAAAGAATGTAAACAAGGTAATAATACTAAATTTCAGTAATTCCATTTTTTTATTATTTAATAATTTGTGCTAAAGTAAATTCGATTTCTCCAACAGTCACCTCTGAAAAGATATGTGTTAGACTTGAATCTATATTTGATTACTTTTAAACTAAATTTGATTGAAAAAATAATTCTTAAAATGCCTCTTTATGTACTTTTAATTATAATTGTATTTACACCACTCTGCTTTTGATGCATAACATTAAAAATTGTTACTGTTTAGAAAAAAAATAAAAAAACTGTAATTATAAATCGCTTACCTTAACATACATACTAAACTAGTAAGGCATTAACTTGGATAGCAAGCAACAAGAACAATTATTTATACAACAAGTCACAGAATCACAAGGCATAATACACAAGATATGCCGAATGTATTGTAATGATAATGAGCATCGTAAAGACTTGTTTCAAGAAATTTTGATTCAATTATGGAAATCGTATGGGTCGTTTCGAGGGGATTCAAAATTTTCGACTTGGATGTATCGTGTAGCGCTTAATGTAGCTATTCAAGATTTAAGGAACGTAAAAAAGAAGCAGTCTTTGTTTTCATCAACAGAAAAGTTTAAAGAGGTTTCAGAAGAAAATAATAACTCTATAGATAATGATAATTTAAAACTGATGTATGAGGCGATTTCAAATTTAAATAAAATAGAGAAAGCAATAATGATGTTGTATTTTGATAATAAATCGAACGAAGACATTGCAGGTATTATTGGGATTACTCAAAACTATGTGCGCGTAAAAATGAATCGTATTAAAGTAAAATTAAAAAAAACATTAAATCATTAAATCAATGGAACTACAAGAATTAAAATCGGTTTGGACCAAGGTTGTTGATGAAGAACACACCAAGTATGAGTTTGATCAAAATAAAGTACAAAAAATGATTCAAAAAAAATCAAATACTATTTTAGCCAAAATAGAACGTCAATTAAAATATAAGCGCCGTTTTTGTGGTATTATCGGTAGTTTTGCTATTCTACTATCACCTGTCCATTTTTTTTCAAAAGAAGGTTCTATTAATATATTTGGTAATGTACTTTCTTCCCTTGAAATATTTAGCATTACGCTATTATTTGGTCTAGCCCTTATTATTTTATACATCCATTTGAATTTGAGTTACAAAAAAATAAAAACGCAAAGAGTTACTTCAGAAAGTTTAAAAATCACTTTAAAAAAAGTGAATAATCTTTTAAATAGAGTAATGAATCTAACCATTATTTTAGATACCACTATTGTCCCTTGTGTTGCATTTTTAATATTATACAGACTGTTCTTTAAAGACCAGTTTTTTGTATTTGACGGTAGAGTATTATACATTGTATTAGGTACGACAATTACTTTTTTGTTTATCCGATATGTATCAAAACGCCAACAAGAAGAACGTCTTGGTGCTTTTATTAATAATCTTAAAGACTGTATCTCAGACATCGATGCTTTGGGTGATCCAAAAAAATAAAAATCTTTTTGTCATATTTTCGTAATTTCTGTCACTAAACAAGAAAGAAGCAAAAAAAGCACGTGCAACAACTCAATTTCAAAGAAGTACTCGAATCTAATAAAGAAACCATCTATCGCATTTGTAGGATATATGCTATATCGCCTATAGAGCCACAAGATTTGTTTCAGGAAGTGGTATATCAAATATGGAAATCATTGCCTTCATTTAAAGGAAAATCCAGTATTGATACTTGGGTATATTGTATTGCGCTAAATGTTTGTATGCGCTCAAAATTAAAGTTAGAAAAAAAACGAGAAAAAACAATTCGGTTTGATGCTATTCAGTTTAAAGCAAGTGACAATACTTTAAATGAAGATGATGACGAAAAATACAAATTTTTAAAAACTTGCATTGCTATGTTGAATGAAAGTGATACTTCTATTATCGTATTGTATTTAGAAGATATCTCATATAAACAAATAGCAGAAATAACAGGGTTGACAGAAAATCATGTTGCTGTAAAAATGAAACGCATTCGAAAAAAATTGTTTGAATGTATTAATCCTAAATTAAACTAAGATGGGAGAACAGGAATTAAAGAATATCTGGAAAACCTCTTCTAAAACTGAAGATATTTTGATTGACATTAATAAGTTAATGAACAATTTTAAATATAAAATGGAAAATAGAGAGCGTATTGTACGAAGACGCGACCTTAGAGAAACCATTGCAGCAATTATTGCAGTTGCTTTGTATACTGCTGTTGTTATAAAAATACCTTTTTCAGTATCTAGTATTGGCGCTTTTTTAATGATATTATCTATGATTAATATTGTAGTTAGACTATATAATAAACGTAAAAGTAAATTTACACAGAATCTCTTTTCGCCTATCAAAGAACAATTTATACAACAAAAGACTTTTATGCTAGGTCAAGCAAAGTTATTAAGAAATGTCCATTGGTTATTCTTGCCTCTTTTTATAAGTTATATGATTTTTGAATGGGGTGATTTTGCTATCAATACAGTTGACAATTCATTAGTAGAATTTATGCTGGTAAAAAAACCTATAGCAAAAATAATTACCACTATACTTATGGTTATATTTTGCATTTATGCAATTATACAAAATAAGCGTGCCGCAAAAGTTAATTGGGAGCCCTTAATTAAAGATATCGATGCTATTATTAAAAACTTAGATAAAGAAAAATAGATACTTCTGTCATATTTTTAAAACGCTTGTCACTAAATAGATAGAAACTCAAAACAAGCGTTATTATGTTTAAAAAAAATACATCTATCATTTTAAAATTCGTAGGGATATGTATTATGCTTATTGCATTTTTCATAGTGCCAGATTCTAAACCTTGGTATTACGAAGTACTACTATTTGATGTTGGATTAATCATTACTATAATTCCAAAATTTCCAAAACTCAAAAAAAATTCTCGGAAATGAAATTGAACCTGTAATTCTTTGCTTCACTTTCTAACATATAATATAAACACATAAAATTCAAATAAAAATGAAGAATAAAAAACACTTAAAAATTATAGATATAATAGGTATTGTTCTAATATTAATTGGAACAGGTATGGTTTTTGTTGCTAATGATTCACCTTATCATAGTATCTTTCAATTAGTCCTTGCTTTTGGATTAGTAGTTAATATTTTCTCTTGGAGAATAAGAAAGCAAGCAATAAAAAGCTCGATTAAAAATAAGACTCTAATTCTAGCCTTGTTTTTCTCATCATTTGGTGTAATGGCTCAAGATTATTCGAAACAAATCGAAGCTTTTACTAAAAGTTTTGCTGATAAAAATACCAAAGCTCTAGCGCCTTATATGAGTGCTAGTTTACAGTTTGGAAAAATACCCGCTGCTAATACATCTGCTATTATGAAGAATATCGTGACAAATCTTCCAAAATTAAATAGTATGGCTATTATAGAAAGTGAAGAAAGAAAAGCAAAAGTAGCGTATGATTTTGTTGGGTTTGGAAAAAGTGAATCCTTCATTCATTTTGATGCTGAAGGAAAAATAATAAAGATACAATTGGTAGAAGATTTAATCAATCAAGAAGCCGAAGCTCGTAGGCAACAAAAAGTACCTTTACCTACGCCTGGAGCATTAGGAAATAAATATAGTTCAACACAAGTTGAATTTCCTGCAAGAGATGGACTCGTTATTAGTGGAAACCTTTATGAAATTGATAAAAACAAATCTATTATTCTGCTAATGCATCAAGCAGGCTATAACCGTATGGAATATGCCGATATAGCACCTAAGTTAAACGAATTAGGATACAATTGTTTAGCAATAGATTTACGTTCTGGCGGATTCTTTGCAGGAAAACCAAATAACACCAATACCCGAGCTATTGAAAAAGGCTTACAGCCCGAGATGATAGATGCGCAACAAGATGTTGCTACTGCAATAGATTATTTACATAATAAGTACAATCAAAACATTATTGTTTTGGGAAGTTCTTTTTCATCTAGTTTAGCACTCTTAGAAGGATACAATAATTCTAAAGTAAAAGCTATTATAGGTTTTAGTCCTGGAGATTATTTTGGAGATATAATGCCTTCATTGTCTAGTGTGTTCTCAAAAACAGAAAAGCCATATTTAGTGACTTCTTCTAAGACAGAATCTGAAACTTTAAAAGTTTTAATAGGTAATTCTCAGTTAAAAGAAAACCAACTGCAATTTATTCCTACATCTAACGGATTTCACGGGTCAAGAGCACTTTGGGAAGGTCAAGAGGGTGCAGAAGAATATTGGCAAGCGGTTAAAACGTTTTTAATAACCATAAAAAAGAACATTTAAATCTTTAGAAGAAGTATACAATTCTATGGTGAAGCATCTATAAATAGTGTCCATACCTTTTTTGCTAGCTTTCATAACATGAATAGATAACTTGGTCACTTTGTAACTAATCGTCATGAATAAAAAATTAACTTTAATAAAAAACTAAAAACTATGAGAAAAGTAACTTTATCATTAATATTAATTACATCAATATTTTTTTCTTGTAATGATGAAAATGATTCCATACAAGACATCGATAACTTAGATGGGATAAATATTGAGATTAATGCAGAAAGGTTTGAAATATTTTCAGGAGAATGGATTTTACTTGATATTACCTCAAACTCTGGCACTAAATTAATACCACCTGCTTTAGTAAATATTAGTTTTTCCATTGAGGAAAATGATTCTATTATCAACTATAATTTAGATGGCACCTCTACCTGCAATTTATACGGAGGAGAACTTCTTTCATTAAATAACAGTAAAATTTCTTTTGAACAACTATATAGTACAGAGATGTTATGCGAAGAAGATTTAAACACTTTTGAAATAAAATATTTTGAATATTTATTTAAATCTGATGCCTATTTGATTAATGGAGATACGCTTACATTGTCAAGTGATGATAAAGTTATGATTAATTTTCAGAAGCAGAATAATGAAAATTAATTGAATACTTATCCACAGCTATTATGTCACAAATAAATCTACAGATTAGAAAAAATCTAGATGTAATTTAAGGCTGTCTGAAATAATACATAACTATATTATAGAAACATTGAGATTTCCAAATCTTGGTTGGCATACATATACAATTTCGATAAAGAAATATGAAGTATATCTAATTGTTGACAGATATATAAACAAGATAGAAATAGTATGAAAATAACTAAATTATTAATCCTTGCATTTGTATTATTATTAAGCGCTTGCAATACTAAAAAACAGAACACAAAAAATAGTGAATCATCGGTAATAGTAAACCCTTACCTTGGTCAAAAACCACCGGGATTAATTCCTATAGCTTTCGCTCCCAATATGGTTACAACTGCAGACTGGGAGTATGGGGGAGCTTTTACACAAGACCTTAAAGAGTTTTACTTTATTAGAGACGTAAGAGAAAATGAGGGAAGTAGAAAACAAGAATTTGTACTTTATCAATTTAAAAATAACAAATGGCAAGATTCTGTCATATCACCTAGAGTAGGAGCTCCCTTTATATCTCCCGATGGTAAAAGAATGCATTTAGGTAAAAGATATAAGGAATATACCGATACTGGAGACTGGTCAGAAATTAAAAAACTTGGGCCTCCTTTTGACAGTTTACCGATTATGCGTCTTACAGCTTCTTCTAAAGGCACCTATTTTTTTGATGAATTCAAACGTGACTTCACTGGTGATATTCGTTATTCACGAATTGTAGATGGCCAATATGAAGAGCCAAAACTGCTTCCTAAAAATATTAATGACGGAAAGAGTTTTCATCCTTTTATTGCACCAGATGAATCCTACTTACTATTTGATGGTAAAAGAGAAGGTGGATACGGTGATTCAGATATCTATATTAGTTTTCGTCAGCAAAATGGTTCTTGGGGTAATCCTATTAATTTAGGTGATAAAATAAATACTAAAGATTGGGAAGCATCTGCTAGCGTAACACCAGATGGCAAATATCTTTTCTTTAATAGAAATATGGGTTCTGATAAGTATGAAAATGTAGATATTTTTTGGGTAAGCAGTCAGGTTATAGAAGAACTAAGACCAAAACATAATAATTCTTCAGACGCTGTGAAAATAGTGTCATTATAAACATCCCATTTTTTACACCTTTTGTAACATTAATTCATACGCTCATAACAAAGTGACATTAGGGCAGTAGCAAAATATAAGTTGCCTCGTCCGAAATGTATGAACACCGTAGAATTGATCTCATAAAAGGCATTAATTCAATCAAAAAAATACATTTTAATGAGTACACTTAAAATTAACAATCTATCAAAAACATATACAAATGGTGTAAAAGCCCTAGATAATGTATCTATAGAACTACATAACGGAATGTTTGGTCTTTTAGGTCCAAATGGTGCTGGCAAATCCTCGCTTATGCGTACACTTGCCGCATTACAGGAAGCAGATTCAGGAAGTGCTTCTTTGAACGATATAGATATCTTAAACCAGCCTATGGAATTGCGTAAAGTTTTAGGCTATTTACCGCAAGAATTTGGTGTATATCCTAGAATTACAGCTCAAAAACTACTCAATCATATTGCAATATTAAAAGGAGTTATAAACGCTTCTGAACGAAAAAATTTGGTTGGGTATTTATTGGATAAAGTAAACTTATATGATAAGCGCAATAAGAATGTAAAAGGATTTTCGGGAGGAATGAAACAACGTATTGGTATTGCCCAGGCATTGATAGGCAATCCTAAACTAATTATTGTTGACGAACCTACAGCTGGCCTAGATCCAGGAGAACGTAATCGTTTTTACAATTTATTGGCTGATGTTAGCAGCGATGTCATCGTTATTCTATCTACGCATATTGTAGATGATGTTCGCGAGCTGTGTACTAAAATGGCTATTATGAACTTAGGGCAGGTAATTTATCACGGTGAACCACAAGCGGCGATGGATGATTTAACAGGAAAAGTATATCAAAAAATAATTGATCGCGAAGAACTTAAAGAATATGCTCAACAGTACAACATCATCTCCAATAAAATGGTTGCTGGCCAGCCTTACATCCATGTCTATAGCGAGCAACATCCTCAAAATGGTTTTGAGCCAGTGTCCCCTAACCTAGAAGATGTTTTCTTTTCAAAAATCAATACGGAAAACGTACTTGTTTAACCTTTATAAAATACTAGTATGTTCAAAACATTTTTCATTTCGGAACTCAAGTATCTTTTTAGACAAGCCCCAATATACGTATACACCCTTTTTTTTATCTTCACGGGATTTCTCATCGTCATTAATACTGGGGCCAATGAAATTGTCTATGCGAATTCACCGTTTAATGTAAACCAACGATTACTAGGTTTAGGTTTATTAATGTCGATGGTAATAATTCATTTTTTTAATACTACTGCATTGAGGGATTTCAAGTATGAATTCCATGAAATTTTATTTACAACACCCTTAAGTAAATCGGGTTATTTTCTAGGGCGTTTTTGTGCCGTATGGTTGATGACAACAATTCCTTTTTTAGGAGCTTATCTCGGTTATATTTTGGGTGCACAGATAGGTCCTTTTTTTGGTTTGGCAGATGCCAGTAGACTTGGACCTTTTTACGTAGAAACCTTTATTAGTCACTATCTTCTAATTGCATTGCCAAATGCTTTCATAATAGGGAGTATTATCTATGCTATTTCAAGTAAATGGAAAAGCACCATGATTTCATTTGCTGGAATTTTTATTATTCTTATTTCAATCATAATAGCCAAGGTATTAGCATCAAATATTAATTATCAAAATATCGTTCTCTTTATTGATATTTTAGGTGACAACGTCTATAATATTGAAACACGTTATTATAGTGCAGTAGAAAAAAATACAACTCCCTCGGTATGGTCCATACAACTTCTTTACAATAGAGGTGTTTGGATAGGTTTAAGTGCGCTGGTACTATATATTTCCTATCGTGCATTTTCATTCAAAAATCAGAATAAAAAAGTAAGAAAGAAACAACCTATTTATGAAAAGTCTAGAGCAGTATTTAAACAGCCCGCAGTAACAACTTTATTTCAAACAAAGACATCATGGCATCAATTTAAGAGTTTTTTTGGTATTCACTTTTCGAGTATTTTTAAAAGCATAACCCTAAAAATCATACTCATATGTAGTCTTATCGTATTTATAATAATTCTGCGGAGTCCTCAGAATAGATTGGGATTTAGTTCTTACCCGTTTACTTATCGTATCATCGATGGTATTAATTCTTCCTCTACAGATTTATTTTTCACAATTATGATTATCTTCTTTAGTGGTGAACTCATTTGGAGAGACAGAGATGTTAAAATAAATGAAGTTATGGATGCTACAGCACATTCCTCTCTTTTTTCTGCAATGGCAAAAGCGCTTTCCTTATTGACGATCATTTCTATCATTCATCTATCTTATATTGGTCTCGGCATATTGTATCAGCTAATCAATAGCTATACACACATTGAAATTGATATATATATCTTGAGCTTCTTGTATGACGCATTTCCAAAATATCTTATCTATAGCTGTATTGTAGTTTTAATACAAGCATTATTACAAAATAGATATCTCGGATATTTTGTATCTATATTGATTTTATTTGCTTGGGACCCTGTTCTAAATTGGCTGGACATTTCCAGCAATATGCTTCACATTGCCGGCAGGCCTTCTATTACATATTCAGATTTGAATGGTTTTGGTCCAGGTTTAAAAGGAGTACTTTGGTTTAATGCGTATTGGGTACTATTCTCTTTATTATGTTTATTTCTTGCAGGTTCTTTATGGAGTCGTGGTTCCAAAAAATCATTATTCAAACGTTTTAAAAGTATACGAAAACAAATCCCAAAAAACTATAGAGCTAGTATTATGGCAACAATAAGTATTTGGTTACTTGTTGGCGATTATGTGTATTATAATACTCAAGTATTAAACCCATATTTATCCACTGATGCTCAAACTCAAATCGTGGTAAATTATGAAAAGAGATATAAAAAGTATGAGCATATCCTTTTGCCAAAAATAACAGATATTAAGTATGCGGTTGACATTTTTCCTTCGCAGAGAAATGTTGATGCAAAAGCTATAATTACATTAACCAATGAGAATTTAAACCCTATAGATGAGCTTCATTTTGTTTTAAATGATGATTGGGAAACTGAATTTACCATACCAAATTCAAGATTAATTACGGAAGATGTTATTTACAGAATCTATAAACTAGACACTTCATTACAACCGGGAGCATCTATTCAAATAAAAATTGATGCTAAATATAGGACCAGAGGTTTTGAAAACAACAGAGGAGAAACAAGCATTGTCAATAATGGAACGATGATTAGCAATAGAGATTTTGTGCCTTTTATCGGGTATCAAGACCGTTTTGAATTGAGAGGTAATAGTATTCGAAAAGAGTACGGATTATCAGAAAAACCCCGAGTAGCTAAATTAACCAAAGAGGTGTCTGAAAACCATATGAAAAATGCTTTAGGTGGTAGAACATCAGAGTTTTTCAATGCAGAAACCATTATATCTACAAGTTCAGATCAAACTGCGATTGCGTCAGGATCGCTCATAAAACAGTGGAAAAAAGGAAATCGTAATTATTACCACTATAAAACGGATACTACAGCTGTAAATGGTCATATTTTTAATTCTGGACGTTTTGAAATTGCAAAGCAACAATGGAATGACGTTGCCATTGAAGTTTATTATGATAAGAAACATCCTAAGAACATACAAAGAATGTTAGATATGGTAGTACATTCTTTAACCTATTATACAAAAAACTTTGGTCCATATTATCATAAGCATTTTCGTATCATTGAGGTTCCCCGTTATGTGGCATTTGGTGGGGCAGCATCAACAGGAGGTGCTATGTTATATAGCGAAGCTGCCGGGTTTATTATGAATATAGAAGATGTAACAAAGAATAACCGTGTAGATGCAGTTGTCGCCCATGAAATATCACATCAATGGTGGGCGCATCAAATTACTGGAGCTAATCTACAAGGGCGTGCTATGTTACATGAGAGCCTTGCAGAATATTCTACACTAATGGTTTTGAAAGAAGCTGCTAAAACACCAGTACAAATGCAGCAATTTCTTGAAAATGACCATGAACTTTATTTAAGCGGACGTAGTCGTGAATCACTGTATGAATCCCCCTTATATAAAGTGGAACATCAAACCTATGTTAGTTATGGAAAAGGAAGTATTATTTTTTATGCTTTGCAAGATTATATTGGAGAAGAAAAAGTAAATGAAGCATTAAAAAACTTTATAAAGGCATATGGTTATAAAAAACCACCGTATCCAAGTACTTTAGCCTTTTTAGATTATTTAGAACCACAAATACCAGATTCTTTAAAATATTTAGTGGACGATTCGTTTAAAAAAATTGTACTGTATGACAATCTTTTAACAGGTGCTACTTATAAAAAATTAAAGAATGGTAAGTATTCGGTTACTATGGATATCGAAAGCAATAAAATAAAGGTAGATAGCTTAGGTAATGAAACCAACGTGAATATAAATGATTGGGTTGATATCGGTTTTTTCTTAGATGAAAATGAAACAAAACTATACCATCAAAAACGAATTAAAATTCATAAAAGATTAAACAAATTCACATTTGAATTGGACACTTTACCTGTTAAAGCGGCTATTGATCCACGTCATCTTTTAATAGATAAAAATTACGATGATAATATTAGAGTTATAAGTGAAATTAATAATTAAAAATAGTGAAATGATTAAGAATTTAATCCTAAAAAGCAAAAGAGTAAAAAAGAAGGTCGTTAAAAATACATCCATTCATTTTACGATTTATATTGAAGATATGGATAGAGCTAAACGGTTTTATTCAAACTTATTCAGTTGGGATTTTGACAATAGCAATTCAGGTCATTTTCTTCAGATAAAGAATAGAAATGATAGCCAACATATTGGCACATTTCAATCTAAAAAACATAATCCATTAAGTGAAAAACCGATTAGTTTTGAATGTTCTATTGAAGTTGAAGATATCGATAATACTATTTTAACTGTAGTATACAATGGAGGTATAATTATAACACCTAAAACAGAAATTTCTAATGTAGGTTATCTTATTAAGTTTTTAGACACAGAAAATAATATAGTTACTGCAATCCAATATTATGAAAAATAATGAAGTTAATTCAAAAAAAACTTGTTTATTATTTTTATATAGTCATTCCTTTTTAAATTCAGGAATACCTGCGCCTTTTCTATTTTTTAAGTTAGCCTATAATTACAATTTTCCTAATCATTCGTTCGAACTCTTATATATTGGAATCAACTTTTTAAGATAATTCCCAATTTCCCAATTATAATGTATATCAGAGAAATATATAGAACCTGGTCCTTTTGCTAAAAGTGGGACTAAGGATGCCGTGTGGTCCTTTGAAGCCCAAATCGTTTGCATATTAGGATAGTTTTTATCCGAAACTATGACAAGACCACCTGTTTCATGATCAGAAGTGAATATTACAAGAGTTTCTCTATTTGTTTTTGAAAAATCAAGTATATAAGAAAGTGTTTTTTGAATAGATTTTAACCCGTTCAATACTCCTTTTGAATCATTTTTATGAGATTTCGTATCAATTTCTTCAGATTCTACCAACAATAAAAATGGTTGATCTTTAGAAGTCAAATAGTCTAAAGCTACTGTAGTCAGTCGAGTGAGATTTGGATCAGAATTCAAATCTTGAACTTCGTCTTCTGCATAAACTGCTGCCAATGGTTTTGTATTTGAATCACTACTTGGGAATTCGAGAGATTTATCCAATATATGAAAGCGTTTGTTTAAGATTTCAATTGTAGCTTCGTAATCTGGAACGTTCCCTTCTCCTAAATCTTCAAGTTCCCCAAAAATAAGATCAAGTCCACTGGAAGCAATTTGAGTTAAAATTTCTTTGGCATTATCCCTTGATTTGGTATGGGCAATAAAGGCTGCAGGTGTTGCATCCCAAATGTAAGAATCTGTTACTATGCCAGTCAGGTAATTATTTTGAGTTGCTAATTCCATAATGTTTTCTAAGTTATTTCCTTTATTATCTTGGCCAATGACTTCAAAAGATGTTACCGTTCCTGTAGACATAGCTGTAGCTGAGGCACCTGAATCTGTAAGAGGCCCATATGATGATCGAGTATCATGCCATCCTTTTACATCAAATTCTTGCCAAACAGAGGTTTCTTCAGATTGTTGTGTCAATAAAGCCAATGATAAATGATTAAAACCCATTCCATCTGCTATAAAAATAATAATGTTTTTAGGTTTCTCTCTTAAACTATCTAAAGGTGTGCGTGATGAATATTGTATTGGGGAAAATTCAATATCTGATATATGTGTAACACTTTTTAAGTTAAATATATAGAACAACCCTATTATGGGTAGTAAAATAGCGATTAAAATAAAGGTCACTTTTTTTAAATTCCTCATGGGTTTATTTTTTTAGAGATAAAACACTAAAATTTAGGGATGTCTATTTTTTCAATCCTTTTTATTAATGCCTCGTTATTCTCATTAATAGTCATAGGGGTAATTACAATGTAACCATCTAATATTAACGTATCGTCATAAATTTTTGTTCGATCAATTGGATCCCCTGTATAATCAGGCTCCCAAATGGTTGTCTTTCCTTTAGTTTCAGTTTCTATTCTACTAAATTTTATAAATTCTGGTTTTTCTATAGAGATTCTTCTTTCTGATATTTTAACACCTTTTATCTTCTCTATTTCTTTTGGAAGACCAACCGTGAGGTAATCTTCTTTTTGAAGTGTATTCATTATTTTGGAAGAAATAAGTTGCGCAATCCATTTAGGGATTCTAATATGAGAATCTTGATTATTGGAATCAAACCCAGATAATGCAATACCTTTAACGCCTAACGCTGCTGCGGTTCGTACTGCTCCAATAGTACCAGAACCAAACCATTCAGGTCCTGAATTTGGACCACCATTAATTCCTGACAATACTAAATCGGGTCTGTTATTTTCAAAAAAACCATTTAATCCTAAAGCAACACAATCTGAAGGTGTACCTTTTACAGTATATATAGAAATAGTATCTAAAGTATCTATAGCAATTGTTGTAACCTCAAGTTGTTCTTTATACTTACCCAGCGTAATGTAATTAGAAGTTCCTGACCTATCAGATTCTGAAACAATAATGGAAACTTTACGGGCAACTTTTTTAACACCTTTGGCTAAAGAAATTAGGCGGTCTTTATCTTCAATACCATCGTCATTAGTAATTAAAATATGATTATAAATGGGTTCTTGAGCTTTACAATTTTGATTAAGAATTATTAGAAATAGTAATGTTATTAATTTATTCATTATTTTATTGTTTTTAATTGATTCATTTTAAGTCCAAATAATGGACGTATTAATTTCCACTGGCGAATACCAAATTCATACACAACCCAACTTCCTAAAAAAGTACCTGCAATCATTATAGAAAATTTAGGTAAAAACTCCCAGCTTAAATTCATAATATAATACCCAATTATAATAGTGATAGTTTGATGTAAAATATAAAACGGATATACAGCTTCATTTGCATAAGATAATTGCTTGCTTGAACGATTTAAATACTTAGCAGCAAAAGCAAAAAGTGTTAGTATCCAACTCCAATAGTTTATAGGGATGATTGTTAACTCTAAGACATATGAGAAATACGTATCTTCCATTACCCATACAGAAAAGTATAAAATACCAAAAGCAATAACTGAAACAATAGTATATAATGTTCTATAACTTTTTAAACTCTTCCAAAAAACATCTTTTAAATGCATTAATATAAAACCATAACCAAAAAGAACGCTAAACTTAGCAAGTAAGTACCAATCATCTAATAAAGCGTGTGTTTTTGGAAAATAAGGTTCTAGCGTAAACTCTATTAAAATAAGTGGCAAGCAAAACCAAAATAATCCTAATGGTTTTTTAATTTGATTTGATAACCAATTTGTAAACCTATTAACTGGATGCTTTTTAATGTATTTAAATATAGGAAGCCAAACTAATGAGAATACAAATAAATAAGGTAAAAACCATAGATGATGCCAGCTTAAATTACCTTCTGGGTAAACACCTACAAAAGCTACTTCTTTCCAAAAATTATAATAACTTCCTAAAAAATCCTGATTTGTTAATCGCTCTATATAAACTTGAGGTGGTATAATAAAAAGCATTCCGAAAACTAACGGAACCAATAATCTAATAATCCGTTCTTTACTAAACTGCCAAGCATTTCTTTTGTTTAAAGCAAAATAGGTTCCTATTCCAGAAATAACGAATAAGATAGGCAATCGCCATCTATTTAAAAAATACATTGGTAATTCTATCCAATCATAGGCTATATTATTTTTAATATGAAAACCACGAGTATCAAAGAATTTTCCAGTATGGTAAAATATAAGCAAACCAAAAACCAGTACTCTTAACCAATCTATATCGTATCTGCGCATTTTTAAGTTTTTGAGCAAATATATATTGAGTTCTATTAAACTATTTTAAGTAAGTGATAGCGAACAAGCTTTTGTGATGAATGACAAGTTAATTATGTATTCTTTCCATTTTCTTTTTAAAACTTGGGATCATTTTTCTGGAAACTAAGGCTTTTTCTTCTCCAATTTTAAAGGATAGTTTTAATCCTTGAGCATTTCCGTCAATATGTTTTATCTGTGTAAGGTTAACTAAAAATGAACGGTGTGTTCTTATAATAAAATAGTGGGTAGCGAGCTGTATTTCTAAATTTTTTAATGAAATTCGAAGTAATTTCTTTAGAAGTTTGTTCTCTTCTAAAAAGTATATTTCGGTATAATTCCCTTCTGATAAGGCAAATAATAACACATAAGGGTTTAAGCTAAATGTATCAGATTTTAATTGTGTTTTAATTAAAATTTCATCATTCTTAGACGTATGTATTTGTTCCTTAATAGGAATAATATGCTTTACAGTATTTTGATGTTTTCTTAAATAGCGATTATGGATAATAGGAACAATGATTACTAAAAAGAGCATACCTACTAAAAATGTATTTCTTATTTCTTCATAAAAATACCTCCAAGACCAATTATCTGGATTCGTATAAATAATATCTCTAATTAAAAATTGCCCAAGGCCTATAGCTAATAATGTACTGAGGATAAATAAAGTTTCTTTTTTAATGGTCCATTGATCAACTAATTTTTTTTTAAATAGCAGTAGAAAAGCTCCAGAAAAAACAATAAAAAAAGACACAAGTGCATGCATAAAACTAATCAAAAAAAAGTTCATTTTAAGTTGTTTTTCATTCACTTCAAAAGGCTCAAAAAAGTAATTAAAAAATAAGGTCATTAAAAAAATAAGGGCAGAAATAGTAATAACATTTTTAATGGAATAGAAATAAGGGTACGATTGTTTTAAATAGTTTTTTATTTCTATGATTTTCATTGAAGCATTATTAATTGTTTTTTATAGAATTCTAAAATACTATAAATAAGCAATTAAATACTATATTATTTAAGGCTTTAATCTCTCAACTAAAATATTCTTAAATTGAACACCTATTGGAATTTTAGTATTCTTAATCTTAACATAATCGTTTCCAATAGATTCAATCTTATTAAAATTAATGATATAAGACTTCTGTATTTGTATAAAATCATCTGTTAAATAAGATAGTGCTTCAGCAATACTTTGACGTGCCATTATTTTTTTATCAGCAGTAATATAATAGATATAATTTCCGTCTTTTTCTAAATAAAAAATATTCTCAATACTAATTTGATGAGATTCCAAACCACTTTTAATGAATATCTTTTTTTTAATTTCCTGTGATTGATTTACCTTATTACTTTTAAATTGCTCTAATAATTTTGTGATAGTTTTTGAAAATCGCTCAAGACTAATGGGTTTTAACAAATAATCTATTGCATTAATCTCATAGCTTTCTACAGCATGTTCAGAATACGCAGTAGTAAAAACTATAGCAGTTTCTTTTGAAATCATCTTTGATAATGATAATCCGCTTAAATGAGGCATATTGATATCTAAAAAAACAACATCAATTTGTTCAGTATTTACAAATTCTAAAGCTTTGAGTCCATTTCTAAACGTTTTTATGAGCTCGAAACCTGAAAAATGTGATAAGTATGAATTAATTAATTCAATTGCCTTAGGTTCATCATCTACTATTAGTACTTTAATCATGTGTTTTAATAGTTAATTCAACGTTATAGGTTACATCTTCATTAAAAACAATGGAATATCTATCAGGATACGCTAAATCTAATCGTTCTTGATTGGATTTTATACCAAACCCTCCTTCTTTTTTTTCTAAAGGTCTTTTCGGAATAGAATTTTCAACACTAAAACTGATGGTGCTTCGGTCTGACACATCAATCTCTATATAAATGAATCCTTGCTCTTCAGGTTGCAATCCATGTTTAAACGCATTTTCAACATAGCATAAAAAAATACCTGATTCAAGAGGTTGAGATGTATATTCTCCTGTTACATTCAACTTAAAATCTATTTCATTTTCTTCAAAACGTAATAAGTGTAGTTCTGAAAAATTCCTAATAAATTCAATTTCTTGAGCAATAGTTAATTGATCTTGAGCATCAGTATTATACACCACATGACGTAATAACCCTGATAACTTATCTATTCCTTGGGCCAATTTAGGGTTATCTGTTTGATTTACCATAGCCATTAAATTATTCAAGGTATTGAATAAAAAATGTGGTTGTAATTGACGACGGAGTAAATTTAATTCAGCTTGATTTTTAACTAGCTCTAATTGTTGTTTATCACGTTCATGTCGTATCCATTTTTTGGTAAAACCATATAAAACTACAACAGCGATATAAAAAATATTAAAAAAAGCTGAGGCTGTAAAATTTATATTATTCAGTACATCCAATTCATCACGTAGATAAAAAAATAAGCCTAAAGAAAGTGACTGAAAAATGTAAATACTAAAAAAAAGAAGGATGGATTTTATAACAAAAGCCCTAACAGTTTTGAGTTTCGTTAAGCGATGGATAAGATATAATTCAATATAACTAAATAAAGCAGAAATAAATTGTACGACTATTATCGCATATGTTTTAGTGTTATTTCTTATTAATATATCTTTCTCTTTCCCATTAATAATCTCAGAACCAACAACGTCCATTGTCACTTTGCCCATCATAAAAAGCCAGGTAAAGAATATCCAAAATAAAATATTAAACAATATTTCCAGTTTACTAAACCGCATAGATCAAAGGTACTTTTCTTAACTTCAAAAGGATGATATTTGTGATGAAACACTGCATTTTTGATATAAAATAATTATTACTAAAGTATTTCACATTTCTGATAGGTTTTATCACAAGCTTATAACCTTTGACGACTTTCTTCAAGAATTGTTACTAAACTTCATTTAATTAGAGGTGTCAATCAAAAAAATTAAAATAATAATCATGAAAAAAATATTACTAGTACTTAGCATTGTATGTTTTAGTTTAACGAGTTATGCACAAGAAAAAGATGTAAAAGTTCCTATTGAAATTTTAAACACGTACGTTGGCAAGTATGAGTTGGCTCCTGGTGTAATAATAGATGTTACGACAGACGCCAATCGCATTTTCATACAATTGACAGGACAAGCAAAATTTGAAATTTTCCCATCCTCAATGACTGATTTTTACCTGAAAGTGGTTGAAGCTAAAATAAGTTTTCATTCTGATGAAAAAGGCAAAATAACTAGCCTTACTCTTAATCAAAATGGAAGAGATAATTCAGCTAAAAAAATAGAGTAAGTAAAATGAGGAATAAAGCGCTAACAATACTATTTTTTTGTTTCAATCTCATAAGTACTTCTCAAGAGGGCACTATTACTTCTGAGATTAAAGCAAACATCAAAGCAAGAGTAAATGCAGGTGACAATACCAGTATTGTAGTAGGCTATAATATTGATGGAGATAATGTAGAGTTTTATAGTTATGGCAAACTAGAAGTTGATGGTGGAATAGATGCCGATGAGAACTCCGTGTTTGAAATCGGCTCTATATCCAAAGTATTCACAGCTATTCTGCTTGCAGATAAAATAGTTAATGAAGAAATGAGATTATCGGACGCTATCTCTAAATATCTACCAAAAGAGGTTACGACACCATCTAGAAACGGGAAGGAAATTACCTTAAAAGATTTGGCAACGCACTCTTCGGGTTTACCAAGATTGCCAAGTAATTTACTGATAGAAAACTTGAATCAACCCTATGTTAACTATACAAATGACGATATGTATGAGTTTATCTCCAATTATGAATTGACTACAGATATTGGGGAACGTTGGCAATATTCTAATTATGGAGTGGGTTTGTTAGGCCATATTTTAGAATTACAAAGTAAAAAGAGTTATGAAGAGTTGTTATTTGAAAAAATAACAATGCCTCTAGAGATGAATAGTACAGCTGTTCATTTAAATACTGAGCTAAAATCTCGACTGGCATTTGGTCATAAAAAAGGAAAGAAACTTTTAGAAGGTCACGATATGCTAAGCCTAGCAGGCGCAGGTGGCATTCGCTCTACTGCCAAAGACCTAATCAGGTTTTCACAAGCGAATCTTTTGAACACTGAACTACCTATAAAAAAGGCAATGTTGTTAAGCCACAAACAAGCCTTTAAAGATATGGGTAGAAATCGAACCATCGGTTTGGGTTGGTTTCTTTCTAATAACGGAACACTAATATGGCATGGCGGTAACACACCTGGTTATGCCTCATTTATAGGTTTTGATAAAAATACAACTAAAGGTGTTGTAGTCCTGACAAATTCAGCAGGCAATGTTCAAGATATTGGTCGTCGATTATTAGGCAGCACGTTGCCATTAACCAAACCAAGATAGTAGTCAAACCGAAAGGCGTAATACTTTATAAACAAATACAAATCATGAAATTACACAAAGTACTAATATTAATAACTTTTATCTCCTCGATATCAGTAAAAGCACAAGACTACTCAAAACAGTTTGAAGCATTCCAAAAATCTATTGAGTCAAAAAATATAGTCGACCTCCAACCCTTTATAAGTTCGGAAATGGCTATTCCTCCATTGTTTACAAAGGAACAATTAACTCCAGAACTATTAGAACGAGTATTAAAGGATGTATTTGGGAGAGTTTCCTCAGTTTCCATGAAGGATACTCAAAATGGAGAAATTATGGTTTTCTATGATTTTAAAGATGAAAACACAAAGGACAGAACTTCTTCTATTCTTTTAGATTCGGAAGGAAAAATTAAAGAGATTAAAATCATAGCTGCTCTTATTAATGAAGAAAGAGAGAAAACAGAAAGTAAGGATGCAGAACAACCTATTGCTGATGAGTTCACTAAAAAATACCTAGCAAAAAAAGTAGAATTCGCAACATCGGATAACAGAATAGTTGTAGGGAATTTATATGATATAGGATTAAATAAACCTGTAATATTATTAGGTCATCAAGCTGGCTCTAATAAGTATGAATACGCTGATATTGCTCCTAAATTAAATGCTATGGGATATAATGCTTTAGCTATAGATTTAACTGGAGGAGGAAAATTTGCTGCTCACGATAATGAAACATTGAACAGAGGAACAGATGTAAGTAGTGACAGACAACGTATCCAAAGAAGAACAGGACAAGAAATGAATGCTGCAGTGGATTATTTATACAAAAAATCGGACTTCTAATACTAGAAAAAGATAAAGAGCATCAAGTTTATTTACAACATTTATTACTGTTTTTTACTAGTACAGTAATAGTGAGTATCTCTGCAATTTACTTCTATAAGAAAGCAAATAATTCTTCTATAACAATAAAACAAGCGCTCCAAATAGGGTTTTTCACCACACTTATAACAACTATTATAATTACTATTTACGATGTTATTTTTCTAACAATCATTGAGCCTGATTACTATAAATCGTATTACGAATTAAATTGGGAAGCTGAACTTAAACATCATATCTCACGCAATCCAGAAGAGCACACCGAAGAAACTTTTAAGGTGTTTATTAATGAAAGAAATATAAATCATTTCAAACTAACATTATCTATACTTTTATTGTATGGCATTATTTTAAATTTGATTACATCTCTAATTACTGGATTAATTCTTCGAGCCAAACGAAATAAAATTAAAAATTAGTATGGAATCCCAAAAATTGAAACTTTACAAATTTGCATTAAAATATGGTCTTATATTGGCCGCTATTCCTACTATATATAATATTGTATTGGTAATAATGGGCTTACATCTAGATTATAACTATTATGGAGAAGGTCTTGGGGAATCGTATACAAAAGCGAGGCTTTACCTCTTACCTATCATTCTTTTTATTGCTATATATAGCTACCGGAAACTAAATGCAGGTCATCTAAAACTAATAGAAGCTATTAAAATAGGGCTTTGGATTCTGCTTATAGGCTCTATTATAGTCATTGGTTATAATCTAATTTTTAGATTGTTAATAGTACCTGATTTTAGCAATCAGTTTTATGAAATAAACCGAGAGCAAATTTTCAATATTTTATTAGAAGGTCATTTGGAATTAGGTAGGGATTACACTCAGGCAGATATGGATAGCCATATATATACAAACGGAAGCCTTTTAATTGGACTCAGTGTGAATATAGTTCTTAATCTCGTTTTCACTTTGTTCTTTTCATTGATAATTGGTTTGATTATGAAGAAAAAGATAGCAAAAGATAACTAGTTTATAAATTTAAAGTCAAGCAGATTGTCATATCTTCACGTAATCAGTAACTAAAGTAATAGGAAACTTTACTATATATAGGTAATTAATAACTATGAAATCAATAACTCACAACTTAATTTTATGTTTCATACTGATTAATGCCACCGTTTTTGCGCAACAGAATTTTACAGGAGAAGCAATATATACTGGAGAAGTTAAAAAAAGGAATGTTAAGATGGACAGCTCAAAGCTTACATCCAATTTAGCTATGAATTCTTTATTGTCTGCTTTTAACAAGAAAATAAATGCAGGCTTTAAAGAAACTTATGTTTTAAAATTCGATGAAGCTAACTCAATATACCAAAAAGAAGAGAAATTAGAAGCTCTAGGGCAAGAAGGGACTCGTTTCAATTCAGATATTGGTTTTAGTGGTGAAAAATTATATAAGAACATTAAAGAGGATAGATATTCTGTTGAGAATGATTTGTATGGTAAAATTTTTATAATTAAAGATAAGCTAGAAAATCATAATTGGAAGTTAACAAAAGAAACTAAAACAATAGGCAACTATACTTGTTATAAGGCTACAAAAATCATAAAAAGATTAGTTCGAGATAATAATAACTATTTAAGTTTTAGTGTAAACAAAAAAGATGTAGATAAAAAATTTAAAACAAAAGAGATAGAAGTTACAGTTATAGCATGGTACACAACTCAAATACCCGTAAGTACAGGTCCTGCCGTATATCATGGACTTCCTGGCTTAATTCTCGAAGTAGAAAATGACAGACAGCTTATTACTTGTAATAAAATTACATTAAACCCTAAAAGAAAAATCAAAATCAAAGAGCCTAGAAAAGGAACGAAAGTTAATCAAGCAGAATTTGATGAGATTCAAAAGAAAAAACAGAAAGAAGTTAATGATAGAAGAGGGTGAAAAATTAAGAAATGAAAAACTTTTTAGTAATAACCGTAGTTCTTTTTTACTTTTCCTGCAATGCGCAAGAAAGTAATTTTACTATCGGTCAAAAATCTGTCACTTATACCGATGAATCAAGGAGCCGCCCATTAACAACAGAAATATGGTATCCTACTAAGGACGCTATAGATAAAAATAATACAACAAACACTCAAAGAACTCCTTTTGTCACAATAAATGCGATACCAGATGCAAACATGGTCGATGAAAAATTTCCTTTACTATTAGTTTCTCATGGTACAGGAGGCAATCGATTTTCACTTACTTGGTTCATTGATAAAATGGTCAAAGAAGGATATATAGTTATATCAGTAGACCATTATGGAAACTCATCGTTTAACAAAATTCCTCGTGAATATGTAAAATGGTGGGAAAGAGCTATTGATATTAAATTTGTTCTCACACAAGTACTAAATGATAATACAGTTGGGTCAAAAATTGATACATCAAGAATTGGTGGTGTTGGATTCTCTTTAGGCGGTTATACAAACATAGCTTTAGCGGGTGGATATGTTGATAGGAATGCCACTAAAATAATGGATGCAGAATTACCTCCAGAATTCCCCAAAGGAGAAGAGGTTATTGATTTTGATACGGATAGTTTAATAGTTGCCTCATATACTAAATACAAGGACCAAGTTAAAGATGAACGTATCAAAGCATTTTTTGTAATGGCTCCAGCTATAGGTTTTGGATTTCAATCAGAAAAGCAAACTAAAAGTATCACTTCTCCAATTTTTATAGTAGCTGGAAAAGGAGATACAAATACACCTGTCGCAGATAATGCAGAAAACTATCATCGATTAATAGAAACTAGTGAACTTTATCTTTTTGGAGAATACGTAAACCATTATGTCTTCTTAAATGAAGCTACAGAATTTGGAAAGCATATATTACCAGAATTAACTATTGATCATCCAAGTGTGAGTCGAGGTGAAATCCACAAAAAAACATTAACCCTAGCCTTTGAGTTTTTTAAGAAAAATTTATAAAATCGATAATCCAAATCTTGTTCTTTTTTACTCCATAATAATTCCTTAAAAACTGGATTGATTCTAAAAAAGAAATCATAATCACAGAAAATGTGATATTAAATCAAGATGATTCATAAATAAAAAGGAGTTAAACATTAATGATTTATTTATGTTTTTTTTCTAAAATCTCTAAATACATATTTTCAACTTTAGTTCTCGCCCAAGGAGTTCGTCTTAAAAATTTTAAGCTAGATTTTACGGAAGGATCATGTGTAAAGCAGCGAATATTAATCATATGTCCCATATATTCCCAACCATAATGTGCTTGTAAATCTGTAACAATTTGTTCTAGCTTTACACCATGAAATGGATTATTGAGTTGTTTCGACATATTTAATTATTTCTATTATCGTTACTACGGCGTTTATTTCGACTTCTACTTGAACTTTTACTATTTCTAGGTTTTTTTGAATTAGAATTTCTTCCTCGATTTTGGTTTCTATTTCTATTCTGACCTTGTTTTACTGGTTCTATGGAAGCATTAGGATCGGGTTCAAAACCTTCAATAATTTCCTTAGGAATACTTAACCCAACCAATTTTTCAATATCCTTTAAATATTTTGTTTCATCTGCACTAACCAAAGACAGTGCCTCTCCATTTGCTCCTGCTCTTCCTGTTCTTCCTATTCTATGTACATAATCTTCAGAAATATTAGGTAATTCATAGTTCACAACATGAGGTAATAACGGAATATCTATACCTCGAGCAGCAATATCTGTAGCGACTAAAATACGTACTGATCCTTTTTTAAAACCAGATAATACTTTAGTTCTAGCGCCTTGACTTTTATTACCATGAATAGCGGCAGCTGAAACTCCTGCTTTAATCATTTTTTTACAAAGATTATTGGCTCCATGTTTAGTTCTAGTAAATACTAGTACTTGTTTCCAATTACCATCATTAATTAATTTAATAATTAAACTTGCTTTTTTAGGTTTTGCTACGCGATAAACTTTTTGTGTAATAGTGTCTACCGTCGAATTTTCTGGTGTTACTTCAACTTGAACAGGATGATGTAAAATACCATTAGCTAATTTCTTGATTTCTTTGGAGAACGTTGCCGAGAACATTAAATTTTGACGTTTTGAAGGCATCATTTTAATAATACGTTCAATATCCCTTAAAAAACCCATATCTAGCATTCTGTCTGCTTCATCCAAAATTAAGATTTCAACTTTTGCAAGTGATAATAATTTTTGATTATGCAAATCTATCAATCGTCCTGGTGTTGCTACTAATACATCTACACCTTGACGCAGACGCGCTACCTGTGACTTTTGATTTACACCTCCAAAGATAACTGCTGATTGTAAATCTAAAAACTCACTATATCCTTTTATATTTTTATATACTTGCGCAGCTAGTTCTCTTGTAGGTGTTAGAACCAAAGCACGTATAGGGCGTTTTCTTAATAATGACTGTTGGGACAGTAATTGTAGTGTTGGTAGTGTAAATCCTGCTGTTTTTCCTGTTCCTGTTTGTGCTGAAGCTAATATATCTTTTCCTTCTAAAATTAAAGGAATTGCCTTTTTTTGTATTGGAGATGGCTCTGTATATCCTTGTTTATCAATTGCTTTTAGTAAAGGCTCGGATAATCCTAGTAAGTTAAATGACATTTATAATGTTTACGAAATGAACTGTTTCGTAAAACCTCATTTCTTTATGATGCTACAAATGTACATTTTATTTATTCTAAACAATTAAAAGGTCGGAATCATAACTAATTATCATAAGTAGACAAAATAGTTACTCAAAAAAAATCGCGATACTGCATCACTCTAAAATCAAACGTATTAAACTTAGGGTTTTTAGCTTTTAACTGCTTATATAATGGCATACTGCCTATAGAAATATTTGCTGCGCCTGATCCAGAGGTTAGAGATACGGTTTTGATTATACGTTTGTCATTCTTGTAAAAGTTAGGCGATTGAGGAATCTCATAATTAGATTCTTCATTTCGTTCTGAATGACATAAAGTGAATTGATGAATTCGAGGTACTTCTTTACTCACTAATTCTAGTTTAATATTATAATCTTTAATGTGTTTTCTGAAAAAATATTCTGGTCCATTTTTACTGTTTCCTCCAGTAAACAATAAGGTTTCAATACTTGGGTATTGTTTTAAATAGCCAATTACATCACGCAATTTAATATGTTTCATACCTAAATCAGAAGCATTTACTTTCTCACGTTCTGCACTTTCAACAATATCACAAATACCTATTTTTTGTTTGATTAAGAATTGTTTACGTTCTTCAATCGCTTCTTGAGAATTATCATAACGTAAATTTAAGTTATAAATAGCATCTATAATTTTCCATAGTTTTCCATTTCTACTACCATAGCAAAAGTTCACATCATCTACTTTTAAATCTCTAGTTGTGAATCTAGGTGGTGGTAACGTACCAACAATTAATTTTGTACTATTGTTTTGAATGAATGGTGCGTATGGATGTTTGTGTTTGAACATTTTAAATTTATGTATAAATGAAAAATCTTACTGTTTTTTAGTTATTAATTTCCCTTTACTGAGCTCTAAAATACTGCTTTAAAAAAAAGTATTATTTTAGAAATACTAACTAATACCAATTATAAGTTAAAATAAGTCAGTCAAGCTTGTTCATTTATTTTTATACTTCCTTATTCATATTTTCCATAACGCTGTTATGAAAAACAATCATAGCGTCGTATAAAAAGAAAGCAACTTCGCCTTTTGTAGCTCATTTTAACTTATAGTTGGTATAAAACTTATGAAAAAAGGTGATAAAAGTCTAAACGAGGTAAAATCAGCTCTCGTACTTATGGAGTACGTAGACCAAGAAAAAAACAAAATCTGTAGTTGTTGTAAAAAAGTCTAAAAAGAAAGTTTTTTCAAAAAAAGCGGTAGCCAAAAAATAATTTATCTAATAAATATTAAATCGGTTTCTGTAGACATTGTTTCACTGAAGCCATATCCTTCATAATTAAACCCTTTTAAATCATCTATTGAATTAGCATTTGTATCGATTACATATCTCGCCATAGCGCCTCTTGCATGCTTTGCAAAAAATGAGATCACTTTATAATTTCCATTTTTAAGGTCTTTAAAATTAGCAGTGATTACTGGTACTTTTAAATTTTTCTTATCTACAGCTTTAAAATATTCGTTACTTGCCAAATTTAAAAATAGTTCATCTTTATTCAACTCTTTATTTAACTGGTTTGTTATTTTAGTTTTCCAAAATTCATATAAGTTTTTTTTCACACCTACAGGAAATTTCGTTCCCATTTCTAATCGATAAGGTTGTATTAAATCCATAGGTTTTAATACACCATATAGGCCTGATAAAATACGTAAGGAATCTTGAAGTTTATCTATTTTTTTTTCAGGAATAGTATATGCATCTAAACCGCGATATACATCGCCACTAAAAGCATAAACTGCCTGACGTGCATTATTATTAGTAAAAGGTAATGACCAATCTTGATTACGATTATAGTTAAGCTGCCCTAAAGCATCAGAAATGCTCATCAACTTAGAAAGACTTTTTGCTGATTTCTTTTTCAGTAATTTATTTAAACGTTCCGATTCATTTAAAAAAGAAGATTCTGTAGTAATTTGCGATGGTACTTGACTTTCAAAATCTAAAGATTTTGCTGGAGATATAACTAATTTCATAGAAAATTTTAATTTTCATTTCCACTTTCGTGGAAATTTATTTTCAAGTTGTAAATTTACAATTAAGCTAATAGTTTTTAAACCTTAAACTACATTTATTTGTAATAGTTATATAAGTAGCATTTATACTGTATTAAAATTATCCTTCAATATGCTTAGAGTAGGTACGCCATTTATCAATACACTGTTGCATATCGTCTGGCATATCTATAGAAAAAGATAAGTTCTCTCCTGTTTTAGGGTGTACAAACCCAAGAGTCTTGGCATGTAATGCTTGTCGCGGTAATATTTTAAAACAATTTTCTACAAATTGTTTGTATTTTGTAAATGTGGTTCCTTTTAAAATACGTTCACCACCATAACGCTCATCATTGAATAACGTATGTCCAATATACTTCATATGTACACGAATTTGATGTGTACGTCCTGTTTCAAGTTTACAAGACAATAAGGTTACATATCCTAACCGCTCTAAAACCTTATAATGTGTAATGGCAGGTTTTCCTTTTTCATGAGCCTCATCGTCTTCAAAAACAGTATTCTGTAAACGAT
>CAZECB010000002.1:0-31798 GCA_964510745.1 uncultured Flavobacteriaceae bacterium
AATAATTTATCTTTAAACTTTAACTCTCCTGCACTAATAGCAATGAAATAATTTGATTTTGAAGTGTATACCACACTTCCTAAAACAATAACTTTATGAGATTTAGAAGTGTCTATTTTACTTAGTGTTTCACTCACTTTCTGAATTTCGGCTAACTGATTTCCTGCTTTCTCACGTTCTAATTGTAACATAGCGCGTCCTGTTTCGTGTTTATCTCCTGCGCTACTTTTAGTTTCAGATAATAATGATTTTTGAATATCATTCATTGTATTTTGAACAGATAGTAAACGCTGCTCTAAAAACAATTGACATTGTTGATACAGTTCTTCTTTTATAGTAAGCATTACTTCAAAAATGTTTTTATTAAAGCGGGTAAAAATAGTAAGTCTGCTAATAAGGCTGAAGCTACGGTAAAGGCACATAATATCCCGAATGTACTCACAGAAATTACACCACTAAAGCCAATAATTAAAAATCCAAATACTAAAGCTATCGTTGTAGAAAATAACGCGTTTCCTGTATATACAATAGCATTATCCATTTTAGCAATTGCAGTTCCTGAATTTCTCTTGTATTTATATGTTAAGTGTATAGTATCATCCATAGCAATTCCAAGCATAATAGGCGCTATCATTACTGTAGAAATTTCTAAAGGAATATTAAGCAAAATCATCACTATAGTCAATAACGTTAAAGGTAATAGATTAGGAATTAATACTAAAACACTTGTTTTTATATTACCTATAAAGATGAATAACACTATAAATGAAATGATAAATGCGGCTCCAAATGATCTAAACTGTGTCTGAATAATAAATTTATTCAACTTTGCGAATACTGCCGAAAACCCTCGTATTTCAAGATCATAAGCATCATCAAAAATAGAGTGGAAATCAGTTTCAATTTGAGCAAATAAATCTTCAAGTTCTTTTGTTTTAAGTTCCTTAACATTGACTGAAATCCCTAGCTTAGAAAAATCATCAGAAAACATTGAAAAAAAGGTGTTTGACTCCTCTTTACTATTGACTAAAATCGAATCCATTTGAATACCACTAAATCCATTCTGAAATAACATTGGAGAGCGTTTTTCAAGAAACTCTTTTACATTGAGTAGTGATACTGGAGATGATGCAAATTCATTAGCATTTAATTGTTTATGAAACTGTTTCAGCTTAGTAAAGGTGTTATTATTTAAAAGCGTTTTTCCTAATTTATTCAATACATTTACTTGCAAACGTGTACTGCCATCAAGCACTTTTTCAATAGCTTTTAAGTTCTGTTTTGCTGTTCCGTTTCCTAACATATTCAAAGAATCTGTATTGACTTCAATTTTAGATATAGAAAAAATACCAACAATAAACAATACAGATGAAACAACGATAATTGATTTCTTACACCGTGTAGTAAAGTTGTTTAAACTTAGGGTAAATCCATCTAAATTAATAGTTTTTAGCTTTGATAAAAATCCGTTTTCAGTTTTTAAATCTTTAGGCATAAAACTAAACCCAATTGCTGTAATCACATATACCAATACAAAAGATAATAATAAACCTAAACAGGTAAATAAGCCCATATTTTTAAACGCAGGTAATGGTGATAAATACAACGCAAAATATCCTGTTAACGTGGTTAGCGTTGTATAAAAGCAAGGTTTTAAACTTTTGAATAATGCCGTTTGTATTTGTGAAATTTTAGAGCTTTCTCTATTTTCTTCTCTTTCCCTATGATACATATTGATAATATGAATGGCGTCACTCACACTGTACACTAATAGAATTGTAGGGATGAGCATTGAAATCATATTTAATTTATAACCTAAACTCACTAAAGTACCTAATAATAACCCTATCGGAACAATGATTGCACTAATTGCCAATACTAAATAGCCTCGATGTGGTAATAAAAACAGTAGTATTAGTAAGACTACAACGATGGTAATCACTGCGAAGAAAATAGATTCACTATAAATCGTATTATTATAAGCTTCGTTTAAAACAGGAGCTCCCGTATGAAAATAATTAGTCCCAAACGTTTTTTCAATAACAGATTCAATATGAGTGACTGCTTCGCTACGTATATTTTCAATGGTATGGCTGGGGTCCATCTGAATATAGAAAAACAAATGTTTTTCATCTTCAGAAATTAACTGTTGTTTAATCACAGGGAGTTTATCTAATAAACTATTTAAACTCTTTTCACTTCGTTTTGAGTCATAAATATCTCGGTAGTAAAGTTTATTATTACCATAAATAGGGTACTTCGCATTAGCAATACTAAAACTGGCATTTACATAAGATAAGGTGTCAATCTCTTCATGTAGTTTTGAAAGGCGAGCTACATTAGCTTCTGAAAACCCATTTTCAACAGGAAACATCGCAATAAAAATCTCATCAGAGCCCTGTTCTTCTTGAAATTTAATATACTGCTGATAGTCTTTATTTTCTTCTAAAAACCAAATAGATAAGGAGTTGTTTACTTGTAGTTTAGTGACTGTTTGAAACAATCCAAATGTTGTCAACACAGAAAGAACTACTATGATAGCAATTCTTTTATTGACGATAAATTGAATGGTTTTATTGAACATTATAACTTATTAATCCAATATTATTGTAATGCATAAGCTCCATAATACCCATGATGTGTTATAGAACAATCTAAATTTAAAAGCTTGTTGTTTCCATATAGCTTCGGAATTCCTTTAATATCTTTTTTTATAGAAATTGATTCTTTTTTAATATTACTTTTTTGAGACACTTCTTGTTTTAATTTATCATAACACGTTTGATGTTGAGTACTATAATTCGATTCTTTTATTTTAAAACAATTGCTTATTTGAGAATTCTGATTTAAGGTTGCTACTGTATAAATATAATCTGTATTAACCTCTGATTTTGTGTAGTAAACCATATCATTGATTATAATAGCACCGTGATTATAATCAATAAACGTGCATTCTATTTTTTTCGGATTAAAAAACCTATTTTGATATTGTTTCACATTGATTTTATAAGCACTCTCTTTCATACTCCATAACTGCCACACCATTTGATGTGGGTATTCTGATTTTGAAATATAGGCTTGCTCTTTTTGAGTAAATACTTTATTCAAAAACCTTTTTCGTTTCCAGTTACTTTCTAGAGACGCTTGTTTTAAATCAACAATATCATTGCCAATCATTATTTTTCGCTCAACTTGATGGTGATAATTTCCATTGCTGCTTTAACAGTTAGCATTTTTTCCATCGAATCATTATCAATTTCAATATCATATTCATCCTCTACATCTAAAATAACATCGACTAAATTTGCTGAATTAATTTTAAGATCTGCTATAAAATCTGTGTCTTCAGTTAGGTTTTCAAACGCTTCTTCATTTTGAATATAAGGTTTGACGATTGTTTTTAATGCTGCTATTAAATCTTCTTTATTCATTATGATTTTTTATTTATATATGTTTTGATCACTTCGACGGACTCAGTGTGACATTGTAACTTCTTTTTGTCTTAAGTATATACTTCAAAATTTTCCTAAATGACACTTTTAAAATGAAATGTCAATCTCAGCTTATCGAAGGCATTTTTCTTTAATTATATTTCTTAAAAATAACACATCCATTCACATCACCAAAACCAAAACTTGCTTTTGCAATAATATTCAAATCCGTATAAATAGTTTTTTGTGGGATTTTAGACGTATCAATTATTGCTTCAATATCTTCGTGAACATCCTCACTATTTATAGATGGAAATATAAAACTTTCCTTTAATTGCAATACAGTTGCCACACTTTCAATAGCTCCAGAAGCTGCTAAACAATGACCAATCATCGATTTCAAAGAATTAATATATGGAAAATTCTTTCCTTTTCGATTCAATGCTTCGGACCAATTTTTAACCTCTACAGGATCTTTAACTGTAGCCGTTAAATGGCCGTTAATAGCATCTATATCACCTGCTTTAATATCAGCATCTGAAATGGCATCAGTAATACAACGTTGTACAGCTTTAGAGTTTGGAGCAGTCATTGTACCGCCATTGCGTTGTCCGCCAGAGTTCACGCTACCGCCCAATATCTCAGCATAAATAGCAACTCCGCGCTCTAAAGCACTATCTAAAGATTCTAATACTAAAGCTCCTGCACCACTTCCAGGAACAAAACCCGAAGCTGTTGCACTCATTGGTCTTGATCCTTGTTCTGGATCCTCGTTATGTTTATAAGTAATAACACGCATCGCATCAAAACCACCCCACAAATAAGCGCCATGATCGCTACAACTCCCTACTAACATTCGTTTTGCTTTTCCTAATTGGATGCGTTCCATACCCATAATAATAGCCTCTGTACCTGTAGTACATGCTGAAGAATTTGTGGTCACTTGATTACCCAAGCCTAAAATACCCCCTAAATAGGCAGTGATACCGCTAGTCATCGTTTGTAATACCACTGTGCTTCCCAAACGTCTTACTTTTTTATCATCTATTTTATAAATAGACTCTCTAAATTTATCAACGCCTGAAGTTGCCACACCAAACACAGCACCGCTATCCACATCTAACTTACTGTCTTCAGAAACTTCTAAGCCTGCATCTTTCCAAGCTTCCATACCTGCCATACAACCATACAAAATCCCAGAACTATTAAAATTTCGTAATTGAAGGGGTGTTAAATATTGTGAGATTAACTCATCTGTTACTGGCGGAACCCCACCAATACAACAAGAGAAGTTTAAGTCTTTGAGTTCTTGCTGGAATTTAATTCCTGATTCCCCATTTTTAATGGCTTTTGTGAAATCAGGTACGCCAACTCCATTAGGTGATACAACACCTAAACCTGTAATAACAATACGTTGTTTTTTACTCATTTTATCATTCCTGAAATAACTCCTCTAGCTACTAATTCGTCTTTATCATTAAATAACTTTACATTACATTTAAGTTTGTGAAATCTAAAAAATACTTTTTCTGAAATTACTTTAATTTTTTCTCCCGGTAATACAGGTATAAAGAAATCCATTTCATTAGACGTTAATCCTATTTGCGGTTTATTATCGTTTGAAATCTTATCTTTTAATAAATAAATACCTAAGCAAACTACTCCTACCTGTGCTGCAGTTTCTGTTAAAATTACTCCTGGAGTAATTGGATTTTCTTTAAAATGCCCCTCATAAAAAAACTCTGATGTTTTAAATGTATAACTACCTGTAACTCCATGTTCTGAAATAGCTTCAAGTTCATCAACAAATAAAAAAGGTTGTTGATACGGGAGTAGTTTTATGATTTGTTCTGTATTCATTTATGAGATTCCTGCCTTCGCAGGAATTTGTTAACTTATATGTTCTCCACCGTCCACAGGGATTATAGTCCCGTTAATCCAAGCGGCTTCATCTTTTGTCAATAAATAAACTGCGTTGGCTACATCTGCTGGTGTTGTTAAGCGGTTATTTGGATTTCTTAATAACGACTGTTCTTTTATTGTATCACTCCCGGGAATCATTCGTAATGATGCTGTATCTGTAACCCCTGCTTGAATGCAATTGGACTTTATTCCGAAAGGTGCAAACTCCAGTGCTATATTTCTTGATATCGCTTCTAATGCTGTTTTTGCTGCGGATACTGCTGCATAGTTACGCCATGCTTTAGAGTTTCCTTCACTTGTAAAACTAATGATTCGTGCATCAGGTGCAAATAATTTTGCATCAAAAATGGCTTTAGTCCAATCATACAAACTAATTGCCATAGCATCAATGGTTAAATGAAAATCATCATTTTTAAGCATTGGTTTTTCATTTGATAGCATAGGTTTTAAATTTCCTTTTGCTACACTGTGGAGTAATACACGTACTTTTCCTTCAGTTCCTAAAATTGATTTTAGCTCAGTAATTAATTCCTCTCGTTTTTCAACTTTAAATGCATCTACATTAAACGACGTAAATTCAATACCTATATTTCTGATTTCATTAAATTCTGTTTCAATCGTTTCGACTTCAGATTTTCTATTTCTATGAATAATGCAAATATGACAACCGTGTTTGGCTAGTTTTTTTGCACTAGCTAAACCCAATCCGCTAGAGCCACCTAAAATGATCGCCCAATAGTTTTTACCTTCAAATTCTTTTGTTTTACTCATATCCTATAAAAAAGGAAATCTAATTAATTACCATTGTAATAGTGTGCGTTGTGCTGAAAATCCTGGTCCAAAACTTAACATTAATCCTGTATCTCCTTTTTTAACGCCTCTATCCATAAAACGTTCTAACACATACAATACTGTAGCGCTAGACATATTGCCATACAATTTAAGAACTTCTTTAGTATCATCAATATTTTTACCTAATGAACCAAATAACTCTTCTACGGTTTGTACAATTTTTTTACCTCCAGGATGAAAAATTAAGTGATCTACATCTTCAATAGTTTTATTATTTCGTTCTAAAAAAGGATGTACAATTTTAGGAAAATGATTAGAAATTGTTTCTGGTACAGATTTATCTAATATCATTTGAAGCCCTGTATTTCTCAATTTAAAACCCATCATATGTTCTGCATCATAAAAATGATACATGGCTTCATCAATAATTTCAGGTCCCTCTTCATCTTCATGAGAGGATAAAATCACTGCTGCTGCTCCATCACCAAAAATAGCCGAACTCACTACATTTACCATTGAATAGTCGTCCAACTGAAACGTCGCTGTAGGTGCTTCAACTGCAATGACTGCTGCTCGTTTGTTTGGGTTTGCTTTCAAAAAATTCTTCGCATAAATAATTCCTGAAACTCCTGCAGCACAACCCATTTCAGTTACAGGTAAGCGTACCACATCTTGACGTAACTCTAAGTTATTAATTAAATAAGCATCTAATGATGGAATCATGATACCCGTACAACTCACTGTTATAATGTAATCAATCTCTTTAGGATCAAGATCAGCTTTATTAAGCGCTTTAGTTAATACGCCTTCTGCTAACTTTATAGATTCCCTAGTGTAAATATTATTCTTCTCTTCAAAAGTGGTTTTTGTGAATACCTCTTCAGGGTCCATAATAGAATAACGTTTGTCTACGCCTGCATTTTGAAAGAGTTTAATCACTTTTCGTCTAAAACGATCTTCTTGACCACTCATCCATAATTCTACAAAAGGAATAATGTCTTCTGTGTTTTTGTAATACTCTGGTAGTTGTTTTGCTACTGTTGTTATTTTTACGCTCATCTATTGTTTTTGGATTATCCATTGAAAACGAAAAGCCCATCTCCATTTGATAGTGCTTTTTACGTTTAGTTTTTTTGAAATTTTTTCTAATTCTATTTTTTTAAACCCTCTTAAAATAGAGATCAATCCGTCTTCCTTTATCATTTTATTTTGAACAGGAATAGTAATTAATTTAAATAGATAATATGCTAGTCTATGCCGATGTAAATCATTTATCAATACACCAATATTTGCTTTTTTTAATGTTGATTGTAATAAATCAATAATTTGAGGTTCTTTAAAATGATGTAAAAACAATGTTGCAATTACAATATCATAAGACATTGCATTGAATTCTTCTGAAAATATATCTTGTGTTAAAAAACTAATTTCATCATAACTTTCAGATCGTTTTCTAGCATGCTCAACGGTATACTCGTTAGCATCAATACCAATGAGCTTAAATGTGTAACCTAATTTATGACCATAATCTGCTATTAAACGTAACATATCTCCACCACCGCAACCTAAATCTACTATAGTTATGGTTTTATCTTTAGGATGCTTTTTAAGCATTGTTTTAAGTCCGCTAAGCACAACTTGATTACCTCCCAACCATTTATTAATTTTAGCTAAAGTATCTAAGGTATTATCTAGAACATCTCCTGTTAGTGAGAAATCATCCATAATTTCCTCTTCATCTGTGCGGTACGTAGTATCTACTAAAAAACTCATTCTGCTAATAATGGTTTTCCATGGGTTTGTTTGATGATTTTTGGTAATAATTTTGGGAATTGTTTCATCCCCATCATCACCATCTCAGAAAATCCATTCATTCTAAATAAAGACGCTACTATATGTCCTGTTTTAAGGCGTTTTTTAAATTCATTATTCCATACTTTTTTATATTGCGTTTCCAAGTCATCTCTAGAAATTTCTTTGTTATTAAAACGAAGAATTAATTGCGACGCCATTTGTGCACTACGAATTGCCATACTCATACCATTACCACAAAGTGGATGTATCATTCCTGCAGTATCGCCACACATTAAAATATGGTTTTCAACTGGTTTTTTTGATGAAAATGAAATTTGACTAATCGTGATTGGTTTTTCAAAAATCATTGATGAATTTTCAAATATAGTTTTTAAAGCTGTGTTTTTATAAACCACCTGCTCTTGAAACTCTTCAATGTTTTTATATTTTTTAAACGCCTCATAATCTGTAATATAACATGCGTTAATGACATTATTTTCTACTTTTGAAACCCCACAATAGCCCCCTTTAAAATTATGAAGTGCTACTAAATCATCTGGAAAATCACCTTTTAAATGTGCTTTTACTGCTAAAAAAGGAGAATCGTTTTTTATAAATTTCCGCTTTAACTTAACATCAATAGCAGATCGTTTCCCGTAAGCACCTATTACTAATTTTGCTTTATAAACTGTTTCTGTTTTAGTGGAAACAGTAAACACGTCCTTTAAAAATTGAATATTTGTAACTGTATCTTGTACAATAATAACACCATTATCCACTGCTTTTTCTGCTAAAGCTTGATCTAAGATGTATCTGCTAATTCCAAACCCGCCGAGCGGTAAATTAGCATTAATAGATTTATTTTTTGGTGTTGTTAATTGAAATTTATCAATCTGTTTAGCACCTAATTGAAGTGGATCAAAACCTAAAGATTGTAAATAGGGTAGAACTTCATTAGATATATACTCGCCACAAACTTTATGTTTAGGATAGCTGTTTTTTTCAATCAATAAAACATTGATCCCGTTTTTAGATAGATGTATAGCGCTAACTAAACCTGCAAGTCCTCCACCTACAATTACTACATCTTTAAAAGTATCATTGTTTTTCAAAAAACTTATCTTTTTGCACTATATATAATCGATATTTTAACATCATCTGATAGTACCCAGCTATCTTCTCCAACTTCATAATCTAATCTGTCAATTTCAAAATTAGCGTTTATTTTAATAGTATTTCCTGTTTCTATAACTTCAATAGGTATTATAACTGTTTTGGTTGTTTTCTTTACCGTTAAATTAGCAGTAAGTGTATAATTATTACCACTTTTTTTTATGATTTTTGTTGATTGTAATGTTATGTTTGGATAATTTTTAACATCAAAATAATCCGATTCACGTAAGTGAGCATCTCGTTTTGTACTTTCAGTATCTATAGAGTTTACTTTTACAACTCCCTGTATATAACTATTAGTTAAATTTTCTGAATTAAAATTACTATTTATCGTAACTTCTGAAAGTGTTCCGTAAACATAAGATCCAAAGTTTTTGATTTTAAAATTAACTTTAGTTGCTTCTTTATTTTGAATAAGTTCTTGTGCATTTACAGTAATTGCTCCTATTAAAAGGAAAATAAATACGATTGTTCTTTTTATAACATACATAGTAACTAGATTAGACGTTTATATAAGAGTTTCATTGCAAAAAGAAAGTCGAACTTTATTTATTATTAATTCTTAGCGATTAACTTAGCTAATTCTTTACCAATAGTACTCCCAATAGCAATACCCATACCTCCTAAGCGTACGCCTCAAAACACATTATTATCTAACTGTTTTACTATGGTTGATTTGTTATTTCCAACTCCCATAATACCGCTCCACCAGTGTTCAATTTTAAAATCTATATCTGGCAAAATCACTGTTTTTAATAGGTCTTCTAATTTGGATTGAATTAGTTTTGTGTGACCAGATTTAGTAGTTTCTTCACCTTTAATATCTAAATTACGTCCGCCTCCAAGTAAAACCCTACGATCTATATTTCTAAAATAGTAATACCCTCTATCCAAATGAAAGCTTCCTTTTATAGCTAAACCTTTTATAGGTTTTGTAATTAATACTTGCGCTCTTGCTGGTTTTACTTTTTCTTCAATAAATTCTGATGCAAAACCATTTGTTGTAATAATGAGTTTACTAGTTTTAAAATTAAATTGATTGGTCTTTATATTTACCGAATTATTTTCGTTTTCAAAAGATTGCACTAATATGCTATTAAGGATTTTAATGCCTTTAGATTGTACTTTCTCAAGTAAAGCTAGCATCATTTTTCCTGTGTCAATCTGCCCTTCAAATGGATTAAAACTATATTGGTTTTGTATATTTTTAAACCCAAATTGGTTTGATTTAAAACTAAAAACATCTGTATTAAAAATGGGATTGAGTAGTCTATTAATTTTATCTTTTTGAAATTTGCATTCATCAAATAATTGGTCATTATTAAAAAGTTCAAATCCTCCTAATTTCTGAAAACCGATAGTTTTATCGCCTAATGTACTCCTTAACAACTGTAAGCCATCAACACGTTTTTTAACAAGTTGAAGGATATCTTCTTCTGTATGTGATTTTAAATCATTTATAATTTCACTTAAACTTCCAAAGCAAGCAAATCCAGCATTTTTAGTACTCGCACCTTGTGGTAAAAATCCTCTTTCTAAAATTAAAATATTTGCTTTTGGGTATTCTTCTTTTAGGTATAATGCACAATTTAAGCCAACGATACCACTTCCAACTATGGTAAAATCTACATTGGTTAACCATGATTTTATTTCCCAATAAGACAAATTCATCTTACTAAGTTACTAGTTTTTAAATAAAATTACTCTCAAATCCAAATCATTGATCAATAGAGTTTATAAAAAAACTCCGAAACAAATGTTTCAGAGTTTTTTAAGTTTTAATCTTCTTCTTGCGGTTGCATCACAAAATCTTCCATAAACTTTGTAGTGTAGTCACCTTTAATATAATCTGGATGGCTCATTAATTGTCTGTGAAAAGGAATTGTAGTTTTTATTCCTTCAATAACAAACTCATCTAAAGCTCGTTTCATTTTATGAATTGCTTCCTCTCTCGTTTGCGCTGTAGTAATCAACTTAGCAATCATTGAATCATAATTTGGAGGAATACTATACCCTGCATATACATGAGTATCTAGACGTACACCATGTCCACCTGGTGCATGAAGCGTTGTTATACGTCCTGGTGAAGGTCTAAAATCGTTATAGGGGTCTTCGGCATTAATTCGGCATTCAATTGAGTGTAAGTTTGGCGTATAGTTCTTTCCAGAAATTTCAACACCAGCCGCTACCATAATCTGCTCTCTAATTAAGTCAAAATCAATTACTTGTTCTGTAATTGGATGCTCTACTTGAATACGTGTATTCATTTCCATAAAATAGAAGTTGCGGTGTTTATCTACCAAAAACTCTACAGTACCTGCACCTTCATATTTAATATATTCTGCAGCTTTTACTGCGGCTTCACCCATTTTTTTACGCAAAGCAGTCGTCATAAATGGAGATGGTACTTCTTCTGTTAACTTTTGGTGACGACGTTGTACTGAGCAGTCTCTTTCTGATAAATGACATCCTTTACCTTTAGAATCTCCTAAAATTTGAATTTCGATATGCCTTGGCTCTTCAATGAGTTTTTCCATATACATATCGTCATTTCCAAATGCGGCTTTAGATTCTTGTCTTGCAGAATCCCAAGCATCTTTTAATTCTTCAGGTTTCCAAACAGCACGCATTCCTTTTCCACCACCACCAGCTGAAGCTTTAAGCATTACTGGGTACCCAGTTTCAACAGCGAGTTTTTCGCATTCTTCAAAAGTTTCAATAACACCTTCACTTCCGGGCACACAAGGTACACCAGCTGCTTTCATTGTAGCTTTAGCGTTTGCTTTGTCACCCATACGGTCAATCATCTCTGGAGAAGCCCCAATAAATTTAATATCGTGTTCTCCACAAATTTTTGAGAATTTTGCGTTCTCAGATAAGAATCCGTAACCTGGATGTATGGCATCAGTATTTGTAATTTCTGCAGCGGCAATAATATTAGCCATTTTTAAATATGACTCATTACTTGGAGCTGGTCCTATACATACGGCTTCGTCTGCAAATTTTACATGAAGGCTATCTGCATCTGCAGTAGAGTATACTGCAACCGTTTTAATGCCCATTTCTCTACAAGTTCTAATAACACGTAATGCTATTTCACCTCTATTAGCTATTAATATTTTTTTAAACATAACTTTTATATTAAAAATTCAATTTCCAAGCATCAAATTCCAATAATTGGGTTTTGAGATTTGTAGGCTGGAATTTTAAATTGTTATGATGGATCTACTAAAAATAAAGGTTGATCAAACTCTACTGGAGATGAATCATCTACTAAAACCTTAACAATTTTACCAGATACTTCTGATTCAATTTCATTAAATAGTTTCATTGCTTCAATAACACAAAGCACATCGCCTTCTCCTATAGATTGTCCTACCTCAACAAATAATGGTTTGTCTGGTGCTGGTTTTCTATAGAATGTACCAATTATTGGTGATTTTATAGTAATATATTTTGAATCTTCGTCTGCTGAAGCTGGGGCTTCTGTTTGAGCTGGAGTTGATGCTACCGGTTGTTGTGCTCGTGAAGCAGCAACTTGTGGCATTTGAGCTTGCATAGGGATTTGTTGAACTATCGTGGTATCTGAGTCTGAACCTGTTTTAATGGTGATTTTTACATCTTCCATTTCTAATTTAACCTCGCTTGCTCCAGATTTGGCAACAAACTTGATTAAATTTTGAATCTCTTTAATATCCATAGTTTAATTTTTAGTTATTGTAGTAATTAGTTAGATTAATTTTAATAAGCCCACCTTAAGTAAATAGAGCCCCATGTGAAACCACCTCCAAAAGCAGCAAATATCAAGTTATCTCCTTTTTTAAGTTGAGATTCATAATCATTTAATAATAACGGTAATGTAGCAGATGTGGTATTACCATATCGCTCTATATTCATCATTACTTTTTCTGGGTCAAGTTCAATTCTGTTTGCTGTAGCATCAATAATACGTTTATTTGCTTGATGTGCTACCAACCAAGCAATATCATCTTTAGTTAGATTATTTCTTTCTAAGATTTTTACAGCAACATCTGCCATATTAAAAACCGCATTTTTAAATACTGTTTTTCCATCTTGAAATACATAATGTTTCCTTTCTTCAATTGCTTCTTGTGTAATAGGGTAAGATGAGCCTCCGTACTGTGCTCTTAAATATTCTCTACCTATTCCGTCGCTTCTTAAATATTCATCTTGAAGTCCTAAACCTTCTTCATTAGGTTCAAATAAAACTGCACCACCACCATCTCCAAAAATAATACATGTAGCTCTATCTTGGGGGTCAATCATTGAAGAGTTTTTATCTGCACCTATTAATAGTACTTTTTTGTATCTACCAGATTCAATATAACTCGATGCTGTAGACATTCCGAACAAAAAACTAGAACATGCTGCTTCTAAATCATAAGAAAAGGCGTTAACAGCCCCTATATTAGTTGCTGTAAAAGCGGCTGATGAAGCTGCTTTCATGTCTGGTGTTGCTGTTGCAACAATAACAAGATCAATTTCTTTAGGGTCTAATCCTTTTTTGTCAATAAGATTTTGGGCTGCTTTAATAGCTAAAAAAGAAGTTCCTTTTCCTTCTTCTTTTAGGATTCTGCGCTCTTTTATTCCAGTTCGAGTGGTAATCCATTCATCATTTGTATCAACTATTGTTTCCAATATTTGATTGGTCAGCACATATTCTGGGACATATGCGCCAACAGCTGTAATAGCTGCTGTGATTTTGCTCATTTAGTTTTAGTTTAGCTTAAACAAAAATCGTTCAAAAAATGCAAAAAATGATCTAAAAAACAATAAATATGCATCTTTTGATCAAAATTTAACGCAAAATAGATTCTTTTTGACTTTTACAAAAATTTATTGCATAAAAAAACACTCACAGGTGAGCGTTTTTTTATATGCATGCATTGTAAATTATGCTAAATTTTCTTCTGTTGCTGAATTATCAATTAACACTTGACCTCTGTAATATAATTTACCTTCATGCCAATGTGCTCTGTGATATAAGTGTGCTTCTCCTGTTGTAGGACACGTAGCTATCTGAGGAACAGTTGCTTTGTAATGTGTTCTTCTCTTATCTCTTCTTGTTTTCGAGATTTTTCTTTTAGGATGCGCCATTGTTCTATATTATTTATCCGTTAATAATTTCTTTAATGTGTTCCAACGAGGATCTGTTTCCTCATTTTCTTTTTTATCTTTAAGTTGTTTAGGGCTTAACTCTTCCAGCTTATTAAGTATTTCTGAATCTAATGTTCCGTCTAAAACTCCTGGATGGACTCTTTTAGTAGGTACTGAAAGCACAATTAATTCATATATATATTGTGCAATATTAATTTCATACTCGCCATGCGGTACAATTAATATTTCTTCATTTTCATCATTATAATCATCTCCAAACTTTACTACCAAATTAAACTCATTACTTAATTCTTGATTGTAAGGCTCATTAGTGACATCACAATTTATATTAATGCTTCCTGATACTTCAAAATGTAATTCTAAAAGTGTTATCTTTTTATTTAAAACAACATCTAGTTTTACATTAGCATCATTAAACTCATCATACTCAAAATGCTCAAAGAACGTCTTATTTATTTCATACTCAAAATGATGTTCTCCTTGCTTTAATCCTATAAATTGAATTATGTATTCTTTTAAAGGCTTCATCATCACATTTATTTCGAGCGTGCAAATATATAAAATTTTATTTACTCTATTGTAGTTACAAACATTTTTTTGTTTATATCTTTTATGCTTGTTTTTTTAATCGGTTTACATCTAACTCTTCAGCTTGTCTTCGATTTTTAAATATTTTAATTCCAGCAAACAAAGCCTCTTTAAAAGAACTGTGATCTGCTATTCCTTTTCCTGCTATTTCGTAAGCAGTACCATGATCTGGTGATGTACGTACCTTATTTAATCCTGCTGTAAAATTTACACCTTCTCCAAAGGATAACGTTTTAAAAGGGATTAGCCCTTGGTCGTGATATGATGCAACCACGGCATCAAAGTTTTTGTGATTGTTAGAGCCAAAAAAACTGTCTGCTGCGTAAGGACCAAAAACCAATTTACCTGTATCTCTAATATCTTTAAGGGTTGGTCGCATTACAGTATCATCTTCTTCTCCAATAACACCATTATCTCCCGTATGTGGGTTGATACCTAAAACAGCTATTTTTGGTTTTCTAATTCCAAAGTCTTGATACAATGTTTCATGGATTGTATTTATCTTTGAGATAATTAACTCTTTTGTAATATGTGTTGCGATGTCTTTTATAGGAACATGATCAGTTAATAGTCCTACCTTCAGAGTGTCAGTAATCATAAACATTAAACTGTCACCTTCTAACTCTTGAGCTAAGTAATCTGTATGTCCTGGGAATTTGAACGACTCAGATTGTATATTGTGTTTATTAATAGGCGCCGTTAGCAATACATCTATTTTATCTGTTTTTATTGCTTTTGTTGCTGCGGTAAGAGATTTAATAGCATAGGTACCTATTTTAGTATCTTCTTCTCCAAACTTAATAGTAATGTCCTCTTTCCAAACATTAACAACATTTACTTTTCCGTCAACTGCATGACCAGGATTATGGATACTGTTGAATACAATTGCGCTTTTAAAATGATTCTTTAAAAATGATAGTGTTTTTATAGATGCAAAAATAATTGGCGTACAAAACTCTAGAACTCTATTGTCTTCAAATGTTTTTATAATGATTTCTCCTCCTATTCCATTAAGATCTCCTATTGAGATTCCTATTCGTATTTTTTCTCCTCTACTCATTAAAAATCATTGTTTTGTTTGTAATTTTGATTCGACAAATTTAACGAAATAAACCAAGCATATTATGTTTACAGGAATTATTGAAGATTTAGGGATCATTAAAAAACTAGAGCAAGATTTAGATAATCTTCATATTACTGTAAATAGTAAAATCACTCCTGAAATAAAAATTGACCAAAGTATTGCTCATAATGGTATTTGTCTAACTGTAGTCTCAATTAACCTAACAACTAATGAATATGTTGTAACTGCTATTAAAGAAACTTTAGATAAAACTAATATTGGTCATTTATCTATTAATGATATTATTAATTTAGAACGTGCTATGAAATTAGGAGATCGGCTTGATGGTCATATCGTACAAGGCCATGTCGATCAAATTGCTAAATGCACTAATATCAAAAATGAAAAAGGGAGTTGGATTTTTACTTTTAAATACGATAGTAGCTTAGGTAATATCACTATTGAAAAAGGATCTATTACTATTAACGGAGTTAGTTTAACCGTAATTAATTCTAAAAAGGATGCATTAAGTGTTGCTATTATACCTTATACTTATAACCATACAGGCTTTAATACATTTAAAATAGGTACAGAAGTTAATTTAGAATTTGATGTTATAGGTAAATATGTTGCTAGATTAAATCAGCTTAAAGAATAGAAATTATCTGTTTGTTTTTTTTCTTATCCCGTAAAACATTCCTACAATAAGCATAGTAAGTACTCCTCCATCAATGGCAAAGCCTGGGGGCGGGGGCGGGGGCGGGGGTTGTACCGCTGCGTTGGACACAAAGCTTATTAGTAATAATAAGATTGAGGTAATTTTTGTCTTATCTTGCATTTTCATTTGGAGCAATGTATATAAAAACTTAATAATCAAAAAACAAATATAACATTTTTCGACAAAAAACATCTATAAAATGCACATAATCATCGTTGAAATGTATTTTGTTCATATTTTTAACTCTCTTTTTGTTTAAAATTAGGTTGGTTTTTATGTTGGTAAATATATGTAACTTCAACATAACTAACGTCTTATTCACTAATATATTTTATGAATAAATTAACATCTTATAAAAAAAGTTTAAAAAATATTCTTTTTCACAATAAGAACTTAATTTTGTATTCACTTAAAAAAACATTTTAATGATAATATCTCATTCAAAGTATATTATTGTTGGTGCAGGTTTATCTGGTTTAACAACTGCAATGCAATTAATAAATAATAATGAAACTGATTTTATTATTCTAGAAGGAAGATCACAAATTGGAGGGCGTATTCAAACAAAAGATGGAATTGAATTAGGAGCAACGTGGTTTCAAAATCATCATGTATACTTATCTCAAACCATTGAGAAATTACATCTTAAAAAGTTTCATCAATACAGTAAAGGTAAAAGTGTTTTAGTTTACAATTCTATGGCACCTGCCCATTATTTTGAAACAGACTCTAATGCACCTTCTGCATATAGAATAGCTGATGGGTCTATTTCTTTAATAAATACTATAGCGAATTCTTTTTTAGATAAAATACATTTAAATACAATAGTCACAAATATTACTGAAAATAAAAAATTAATATCCGTAACCACAAATAGAAAAAGATATACTTGTGAAAAGATTGTAATTGCTTTACCCCCAAAAGTAGCTAGTACTATTAAATTTACTCCAAAACTTTCTAACGATTTAATCAACGCTTTAGAGGTTACTCATACTTGGATGAGTAATGCTATTAAGGTAGGTATGACATTCAAATCTCCCTTTTGGAGAGAAAAAGGATTTTCAGGAACTGTTATTGGGCAAGTAGGTGCAGTTACAGAATTGTATGATCATTCAAACTATACAGATGATACTTATGCTTTAATGGGTTTTGTAAATGAAGGGTTAAGAGATTTATCTCCTGAGAATAGAAAAGAGCGAATTTTAACGTATTTAGAAAAGCATTTAGGAATACACATTAGGCAGTTTATCAATTATTACGAAAAAGATTGGTCTCAAGATCAATATACTTCTAATGATAATTTAAAATCTGTATATATTAGTCCTCAATATGGTGATTCATTATTTGAAATGTTTTATATGAATGGAAAACTATTGTTTTCAGGAGCCGAAACATCTCCAATTAGTGGAGGTTACATGGACGGTGCTATTTATAGTGGGTTAATTACTGCCAAAAAATTATTAAATTGAACTTATTAACTTTGTAATTATTATACTATTAAACCTACTATAATTATTTTCACATTAAAAATCTATAATTATGGAACAAAAACCACCTTTCCCTCCTTTTAATTTAGAAACTGCAAAACAAAAAATACAAGGCGCTGAAGATGCTTGGAATAGTAAAAATCCAGAAAAAGTATCTATGGCCTATACTATTGATACGGAATGGCGAAACAGAAATCAATTTATTAATGGTAGAGAAGAAGTACGTGAATTCTTAAAAGACAAGTGGGAAAACGAAATAGATTATAAACTTAAAAAAGAACTTTGGGCATTTCAAGATAATCGTATTGCAGTTCGCTTTGAATACGAATATCAAAATAAAAAAGGGCAATGGTTTCGTGCTTACGGAAATGAAAACTGGGAGTTTGACACCAACGGATTAATGCAAAAGCGTTATGCAAGCATTAATGATCTTAAAATTAACGAAAGCGATAGAAAACTATAATGGCTATTAACTATAACAATAAGACATTTAAGGTAAAAGGCTCTGATGATGCCAATGCTACTTTTTTTAAATATTATCAAAAAGGAAATATTCTTTGGGGTCAATATGAAGGAGGCTCAGTAAAAAAAGGATCATTAATTGCAACCGTTGATGATAATGGTGTTTTACAAATGCATTATCAACATCTAAATACTAATTTAGAGTTTAAATTAGGTAAATGTACTTCTACTCCAAAAATATTAGAAGACGGGCGCATTGAAATTTTTGAAGCTTATGAATCTGTAAATACAGAATCTATTTCTAAAGGTGAAATTACATTAATAGAAGTTATTTAAAAGGTTTTATGGATTTATATCCACTTATCGATACCATTTTAAAACACAAGGTAATTGATGTTGAAGATTATGAAATTGGAACCTCTGTAGAAGGACGATCAATTCAAGGGTTTCGGTTTGGTTCAGGTTCTAAAAATATTAGCTTGATTGCTGGTAATCATGCTGATGAACCTATAGGTCCGTTATTACTAAAAAAACTAGTGTCTTATTTTTTTAGTTTACCAAAAAATCATTTTTTGTTTAAAAACTACAGCTGGTACATTGTACCACATACTAATCCTGATGGAGAGTTTCGCAATAAAAAATGGTACACTTATAATGATACTGAAACTGATTTAGCCAAATATCTCACTTATGTGATTAGAGAGTTACCTGGTGATGATTTGGAATTTGGATATCCTATTAAAAATCAAATTGATGCATTACGTTCAGAAAACACAGCTGTATACGAATTTTGGAAAACGGCAAATGCTCCATTTCATTTGCATGTTTCACTACATGGAATGGGTAAAACTTACGGTCCTTGGTTTTTAATTGATGATTCCTGGAAGCATCGTACTACACTACTTCAAAAACAATGTACTAATAGAACGAAAGTTTTAGGCTATGAATTATTTGATTTAGACAGAAATGGCGAAAAAGGATTTCACCGTATTGCTGAAGGGTTTTGTACACGTCCTGACTCTAAAGGCATGCGTCATCATTTTTATGAACTTAATGATATTGAAATGACTAATAAGTTCCATCCGAGTTCAATGGAATCCATACGAAGCTTAGGAGGTGATTGCTTAACTCTAGTTTCAGAAATGCCTTTGTTTTTATTTCCAAAAAAAGAACGTAAATTTAAATGGCCTGATTCCTATCTACAACAATGGAGTGATCAATTTTCATTTTGGAAAGTGCAATTACAAAACGGCACTTTAAATTCAGAACAATTAAAACAAGAGATGAAATCTTTAAAGGTTTATCCAATGCTCTGGGAAGATCAATTAAAGTTACAATGGCAACTTATTGTTTCTGGGTTAGAGACTATAAATTATCCTCTTTCAACTTTTTCGGTAAAAAGTTTAACAAAGTCTTTGATAACTTTTAACGTTAATCGTTTGATATAAACTGTATATTGTTCTTTCAATATTTTAAATTACACTACTGTTATGAAAAAATATCTCAAAAACGCAAACATCATCAATCATAAACTAAAATACATTGTAACTCTTTTTATTCTATGTTTTATTAGTGCAAATGCGCAACAAAAAACAGATCCAAATAATCAAAGTGAAGAGTTAGGGAAAGTGACTTGGTATCGTGATTATGATGAGGCTTTAAATAAAGCTAAATCTGAAAACAAAGACGTGTTAATCTTGTTTCAAGAAGTGCCTGGATGTTCTACATGTAGAAATTATGGACATAATGTGTTAAGCCACCCATTAATGATTGAAGCCATTGAGAATTTATTTATTCCATTAGCTGTTTACAACAATAAAGGCGGTAAAGACAAACAAATTCTTCAATTATATAATGAACCTAGTTGGAATAACCCTGTAGTAAGAATTATAAATTCTGAAGGTGATAATGTAGTTAATAGAGTATCTGGGAATTATTCAGCGAAAGCATTATATAAAGCAATGAAAAGCGCATTAGCAAAAGCTAATAAACCAATTCCTGAATACATGAAGCTTCTCGGTACAGAACTTACTTCAGCTAAAACCACAAAAGAAACTTATTTTAAAATGTACTGCTTTTGGACTGGCGAAAAACATCTTGGTAAGCTGGATGGTGTTTTATCTACAGAAGCTGGATTTATGGGAGGTCATGAAGTTGTTAAAGTTAAGTTTGATCCTAATATTGTTAATTATAACAAATTGAAAGCTCATGCAAAACAAGCAGATTTTAACCCTATTACTAAAAGTGCTTATCGTATTGCTAATAATGATGTGAAATATTATCTAAAACATACCAACTATAAGTTTTTACCACTATCTGAACTTCAAAAAACTAAAATCAATAGTGCGTTAGGTCGCGGTGCATCTCCAAATAAATATTTAAGTCCCAAACAATTAAAATGGTTTAATGAAATGAGAGTTTCTAAAACAAAACAAGTTGTTTTATTTAATCAAGATTTTAGTAAGGCATGGGATCAAAAAAATAATAGTATTGCTTCTAAATAAAGCACCTTTTCTTATATCTAATAATAAATTAAGTTAAAAGGTGGATATTTATATTATGAGCAAAAAAAGCTATGATTTTATCAACTCTTTTAGATAGTTAAGTTTTAAAACTTAAACTGTTTCATTATAATATACATTTTTATAACTTATTTATAATATGAGTTTAAAATTATTATTAAATGCTTTATTAGCTATGTTTTACAATAAAAATTATTATTTTGCGAAGTGTTTTTGAATCTTAAAACCCTCTTCCATTAAGATTTAACTAATTATTCTAAACTATGACTTTTAAGCCCCAAAAGAAAATAGACCAAATAAATCTACTCTTAAAACGGGCTCATTCTAGTCGTACAAATAATCTTCCTAAAAGTATAAAACTTGCAGAAGAAGCACTTGATATAAGTAGAGAAATTGATAATAAACCTTTAATTGGAAAGTGTTTAAATCAATTGTCACTTTACTACATGATTATTAGTGATTTTGAAGAATCAAATAAAAAGTCTTATGAAGCTATTTCATATTTTAAAGAACTAAAAGATGAAAGAGGAATTGCAAATGCTAAGTATAATATAGCTAGTGTACACTATAAAACTGATAATTACCACTTAGGTTTAATGTACTTAATTGATGTATTAAAAATACATAAAAAACATAAAGATTATCATAATCAATCTAAAGTAGAAAAAGCAGTAGGCGCCATATATGAATACATTGGTGATTCATACAATGCATTTAAATCATACAAAAGTTCTATAAAAGCAGCTCGAAAAGTTGGAGATAAAAATTTAGAGTCTAACGTCTTTAATCCACTTTCTGGATTGGTTTTAAAAAATCATAACAAAAAAAAGATAGCAATGGATATGATTATACATTCTATTGCCTTAAAACAGGAAACTAATGATGTTAGGGGGCTCGCCTTTGCAATATATGGTCGTGCAAAAGTTTACTCTGCCATAGGTGAATATGAAAAAGCAGAAGCAGATTTTGAAGACGCAATACGTATTCATACAGAAATGGGTGAAAACATGGGGTTAGCAATGGCTTTAAGAAAATTAGGTGTTATATATCTAAAAACAGGTTTACTAGATAAAGCAAATAAAACGGTTGACAAAAGTCTAAAATTGTGCCTTAAATATGATATGTCTATGATTAAAATAAAGAATTATTACATTCTTTATTTAATTGCCAAAAAACAGAAAAATGATTTAAAAGCACTTGACTACCTAGAAATATATTTAAAAGAAAAAGAAGCTGTTATTAATACTCAAACACTAAAAGTTATTGAGAACTATGAGCTTATAAAAGAAATGAATGTTCTTGAAAATGAAGCAGCAATACAAGAAGAAAAGCAAAAAATAATTGAAAAGAAAAATAGTGATGAAAAAGAGACCATAAGAAAAAAGCAAGAATTTCTTTCAATAATGAGTCATGAAATTAGGACACCACTTAATGCTATTACTACTACCGTGTCTCTTTTAAAAGATCAAGTTTCAGAAAAAAACAAAGAGTTATTTGATAGTCTACAATTTGCTTCAGGTAATTTAATCACTATTGTAAATGATGTTCTAGATTTCACAAAATTAGATGTCAACAAAGCAATTATTGAAACGCACAATACAAATTTTGATAAACTATGTCTTAGTATTATTAATTTACATAAAAGTCATGCTGCCAATAAAGGTTTAGAGCTTATTTTAAAAAATGATATCCCAAACACAAGAAATTATCTTATTGATCAAACCAAAATTTCTCAAATTTTAAGTAACCTTATCAGTAATGCTATAAAGTTTACAAACTCTGGGGAAATTGAGCTGAATACTCAATTAATTAAATCTAATACTTCTAATGATACTATAAAATTTAGTGTAAAAGATACAGGAGAAGGAATTTCAAAAGCTAATGCACCTCATATTTTTGATAGCTTTTCACAAATAAAACCTATTACTACCCGTAAACAAGGTGGTACTGGTTTAGGTTTAGCTATTGTAAAACAATTAGTAGAGCTACATGGAGGTAAAATGACTGTAAAAAGTACCTTAGGAAAAGGGTCTGTTTTTCATTTTACCATTCAATTTAAAAGAGTAAATCAAAACATTGTATCTGTCAAAAATAACTACACAGCATTACAGGGTTTAACGGCTCTAGTAGCTGAAGACACACCAATAAATGCTATGTTAATTAAAAAGGTGTTATTTAATTGGGGAGTGAAGGTAGATCATGTTATTAATGGCATTAAAGCTTTTGAAGCAGCAAAAAACAAAAAGTATGATTTCATTTTAATGGATATTCATATGCCCGAAATGAATGGTTTTGAAGCTACAAAACAAATTAAATCATTACCTAATTTAAATTCTCAAACACCAATATTTGCCGTTACAGCAGACCTTTTAGCTCAAGAACATGAACAGCATGCTGATTTATTTAATGACTTGCTTTGGAAGCCTCTAGAAATAGATAAAATATATAGCGCTTTAAGTCTGGTGATTAAACCAAATACCGTTGTTTCTAAAAAACGTTCTTCTTTAACGCAATCCAATTTAGAGCAGAGTTAACCTAGTTGTAATTAACAAGGTATTCAACAAAAAAAGCCTAAACTACAGTTGTAATTTAGACTTGTTTGTGGTCCCACTTGTTCTATTATATATTATAGTAATGTATAGTGCTATGGAATAATAAACAGTTTTAAGTATTCTATTTTATTCAATAGTACTATATAGTATTATTATGGATGTATAAAATTTTGATTATCAATTGATTAATTCTTACAACTCTAAACTTCGTAATTTAATGTCTAGAATAAGCATTCTGTGAAATTATGTTGCTGTTTTAATTCAAAAAGCTAAGCCACCATCTGTTGTTCTTCATCAATCAAATTCAAATTATTCAAAGAAATCACCTGAGTTAATTTTGGTGTCACGTTAAATGTCTTTAATACATTATAGGAAAACCATATATTAACTAACATTAAAGGTATTTTAAATGCATCTTTCATCCCTAATTTAGAATCATCCATATGTATCCATTTTTTTAATGGTTGCTCATATATTTTACACATTATTTCTGGAGTACCATAGTATTTTTTTAGTCTTACAAATATTTCAACGTCAAATAACCATCTTGATATAAACTTCTCATTATAAGCAATTGGAATAATTTCTCGTTTAAAAACTTTTGCTCCACATTGTGTATCTTCTATAGATAACCCTAAAACAAAAGACACAATCAATTTAACTATTCTAGAAAAAATACTTCTAAACATATTTCGTTTAATCTGTCCACATCCTTTTCCTCTAGACCCATATACTAGAGTAATATCATTGAGGTTTTCTAATTTATACACAAGGTTTTTAAAGTCTTCAAAATCGGTTGATAAATCCGCATCGATAAAACCTATATAGTCAATGTACTTTTTATTAAATAAATATCTTGCTCCCAGCCTTACAGCCGAGGCTTTTCCTTTATTCTTTTTTACGTCAATTACGTTTATCCTAGAAGGAGATTGCACTTTCATGTTAGTAAGAACTTCTAAAGTATTATCCTTACTCCCATCATTTACAAAACATAAATGATAGTTCTTGTTATATTGAATAAACTTTAAAAAAGCTTTAGTGTTTAATCTATTTTCTTCATTGTAACATGGTATAATAATTCCAGTTTTCATAATAAAAATGTTTTGATTATTACTGAAATTTAAAATTGATTGATGTCTTTTTATGAGCTAATTCGATAGTTAGAATTGTTATGTAGGTGAATGAAAAGTTTGTGTCGATGATTACCACTCATCGAACCAAAACTTTATATTATCTTTAAAACATTAGAAGAAACATCTGTTTTTAATGAAGGAAAAATCAAATAAATATTTAATTACAGCTTTACTCTTAGGTATCGTTTTTCATGGTACTTCTATGTTTTTTACTTTAGAAGCTACTTATGACGCATTAATACATTTATTTTTTGCTGATCATTATACAAATAGTTGGTTTGAGCCATGGAATTACAAATGGTACACTGGGTTTACCGTAATGAGTTACCCACCGCTAATTCATCAAGTCATTGCTGGCTTAGCTTTAATAGGCGGATTAAAATTTGGACTTTTTACGATTGCATTATTAAGTGTTATTCTATTTATAACTGGTGTTTATAGATTTTCATTATTAATAACACCTAACAGAAAGGTGGCTGGCTATGCAGCAATATTAGCTGTATTTTCATCTTCATTTATTGAAACACTTCACTTATTTGGGCAATTACCTAGTATCATTGGAATTTCAATTTTAATGCATGCTTTACCAGAAATTTATTTATGGCTAAAAACAGGTCGATATCGTTATTTATTTACAGCGTTATCATTAATAGCTGTAACAGTAACTTCACATCATGTAACTCCTATTTTTGGAATGGTGTTTTTTATTTTTCCATTAATAGGAATGGTAATAATGGACATTTCTAAAGAGCAAGTCAAAGTCACAAAATCAATTACATTTAAAATCTTTTTCAATAATTTTTTAAAACTGTTTAAACGTATTTTAGGATTTGGGATATCTTCATTAGTAGTTATTATTGGTTGTGTTCTTCCATATTGGATTAATTCAAAAAACAATCCTATTACACAGGTTCCTATTCCACATGGTTCTAGAGATAATTTTCTTGAAATCACATCTTCTGGTTTAGTTTTCTTTTTAATTCCTTGGGGAATATTACTTATACTTTTCCCATATATACTATACAGATATTATAGTAAACGTTATTTGTTTTTTGGGTTATCACTAACATTACTTATTATATTAGGATCTGGTGGTACTACAGCTATTCCTAAAACTATTTTAGGAGAAACGGCTTTTAATATATTAACGTTAGATCGATTTACATTATGGGCTTCAATTATGTGTTTACCCATATTTGGAGAACTTACATATCGCTTTGTAGAAACAGACTTAAAATTCTTAATTCAGAATAAATTTGGGGCCATCTATCATAGGTTGATTGGAGCTATTTTAGTAGGACTATTTTTATTTATGACCATTTTCACAATGAGTCTTAGTTATTTTAGACCTTCACAGCCACAGAAAATTAAAATGCTACCTATCGTGAACTTTCTAAATCAAGATCAACACGATCAATGGCGTTATCTAACATTAGGTTTTGGAGATCAGATGGCTTGGCTATCTGCTCAAACTAATGCATTAACCATAGATGGAAATTATCATTCTGCCAGACGTTTACCTGAGTTAACTACAAGACCTATTGAACGTTTAGAAAATTCTAAATTTAAAGGTGTTGAAGGGATTGGCTCGCTTCAACAATTTTTAACAACACCAGAAAAATATCATTTAAAATACATATTTTCTAATGATAAATTTTATGACCCCATTTTGTATTTCTGCGGTTGGCAACGCTTACGTCAACTTGAAAATGGTATTATGATATGGGAACGATTAAATATTCCTCCTATGTCTTCTATTTTGCCAAAAGAAAATATTGCTAAATGGCAAAAAATACTTTGGGGCATCATACCTTTTTCAACTATCATTATCGCTTTTATTTTAAATATTCAATTAATGTGGATAAGAACTTTAAAAACAAAGATTAAAACGATTCCTGACTACTTAAAATTTGAAAATGAGTATTCTCATTTTTCAGGTTCTGTTCTAAAAATTACACATATCTGGTCTAGTATTATAGCCATTATAGTGGTTTATGGAATATATAATATCTATTTAAAAAATGATACACATCGATCTCCAGAAAACGCAATTATCGCTTATTACGATGCTTTAGATTTTAAAGAATTTGAAACTGCATATCGCTTAATCAACCCTAAAAGTAATATTTCTATAGCTCAATATATGCTCGAAATATCTGTTTCTGATGGGTTGTTAAGTTCTTATTCAAAATTAGATAACATTAAAACAAACATAAGTTTTAAAAATGATAGTCTAGCTACTGCTGAAGTCATAACACATTGGATTACACCTTTGGAAAAAATTGATAAAACGGATTACAAGACACTTATAAAGCATAATAATAAATGGTATTTGGAAGCTGAAGATCTAAATTTAGATTTACCTCCAGATCAATTATATTCTGATAATTCAATAAATTACTTCAACCAAGGAAGGCGCCGTATAACTACTGAGCAAACACATCATGAAGATATTTTAAAACAACCTGTTTTAGAAATTCTATCTGCAAAACTAGTAAAATTTGAAAATCACTACGCTATTGTTGGAGAATTACAAAATATAGATAATGTTCCTGCTGATGTTGTTTTAAAAGGTACACTCTATAATGATGCCAATAAAGAACTAGCTACTTATAATGCAAAATATCATGTAAAGCACAAGCTAATGCCTAAAGAAACTTCTAGTTTTAAAATTAATTTTGAAGGTATTGCTTGGTCCAAAGTCAAAGATTCTATTCCTAAAACATTTAATCCTGATGAGTTTACTCCTGTTGATTTTAAAGAACAACCTACTAAATTTAATTTACAAGTTGCAGGAAATGTCTCTAGTTCTGATTTATATAAAGATCTAGTTTTAAACTCTCTACAAATAGATAAAAAAACTATTAGCGGTAATTTATTTAATAGTGGCACACAAGAAGTCACAGTACCTCAACTTTTAGTTACTTATTATGATGAAAATAAAACTTTACTTTGGGTAGATCACATGTTTCTAAAGGATGGGATTAGGCAACAACGCAAAAAAACTTTTAAATACTCTGTTTTGAATAGAGAAAAAGTAAGCATTATTACTAGTGATATGAGTAATTGTTATATAAATGGTTTACCCAACACAGGTATATCTCAAAAAATAGTGCCTAATAGAATTGAAAATCAATTACAAAATCAATTACAAAAAATTGAACATCCAGAGTATCATTTTATTAAAATTGAAATGAACTCATACATAGGAAATCCCAACTAATGAAAAACAAATACAAACATATGATATTTCTATATTGGCTATTACCAGTTTTGGTTTTCGCTCAAATATCTTCAGATAATAATGATATTAAATTATTGACCTCTCAAAACGAATTTACTGCTGGAAATACAATTATTATAAAATTTATAACCTTTAATTCTATAAAACCTAATTTATATTGTACAAATAGCTATGGATCTACTTTAATCACTCCAATAGTTAAAGCTAAAGAACTTCATTATAAAATACCTACTAATATTAGTAATAAATCTGGGAAAGTATATTGGAAGCTATTAAACGAAAACACATCACTTTCAGGACAATTCTATATTAGTCCAAAACAGAGTATAGTATCAATGGAAACTTATATAGGTCCTCCAAGTATTCAAGCTGGAAAAACTAACTATACAATGATAGTAATTATACCTACTGATATATTAGATAACCCATTAAATGATAGTACTAAAGTTGCTGTAAAGCATCAGTTTTTAAATAATGAGAGTAATGATAATGTCTTTACCAAAAATTTAATTGCCTATAAAAACTTATATGCTAAAGAAAAAAGTGGTCGTATGTTAGTATCTTCAGAAAGTTTAGGAAAAAATTCTAAAGAATATACTATTGATGTTTTACCAAGTTTGCCTACTAATTTTAATTTATCTAATAAACGAAATCACAACTATGCAGATGGAAATCAAATCACTACTTTTTTAACCTCAACTATTAAAGATAACTATGGAAATATAGTTAGTGACGGAACTTATGTAGAATTCTTTATCACCAATAAAGCAGAGAATATTTTAAAAACTGCCGGGACAACTATAAATGGAATAGCTACTGCTCAAATGATTCATCCCGATTATGAAGAACAATGGATTGTAAAAGCTTATATTAATGGAATGGCTGAAAGTAATACTATAAAATTAAACTATAAGCAAGTGGTCAGCAATTTTGAAGTTGATTTTTCAAAGGACAATAGAAGTATTACTGTAGGTTCACTAAAAAGTTTTATGCAACAAATGATTCCTGATGGCTTACAAGTAACGCTTTCGATTTACAAAGAGAATAAACAAGTATATCAAACAATAAAATCTTCTAATAAAGGATTTGTAAATTTTAAATTGAAAAAAGATATTATAAAAGATAATACTTATGAGATACGCATACATGCTGCAGGGATAGAAAAGACATTTAATTCTAAAAAATTGTGATAGATACTAACAAAACCATATTACGTAGTGCTTTATTACTATCTTATGTAATCATTATCGCATTGATTATTTTTGGAATTAGCACTTTATTTAGTTACCTAAATACAGGAGCAGACAGAAGCAAGTTACTACATACAGAAGTTAAAAGCATAAAGCAGTATCTCCCTAAAGTTATATGGGACTCTTTAAACAATGAAGGGCGACAAATAGATGCACAAACATTAAATACTATTGAAACAGATTATTTAAATGCTTTGTATGTAAAGCATATTGCTTATAAAACTAATTTAACTGTTGGACTTGATGATTATTATACTGAAAATGCACGAGAAAATTTATATAATTTAATTGCTATAAACCATTCTCAAAACATTTCCATAGAAGCTACAACATTAGAGCATCATCCCTCTTTAGAGTTTTTTAGTGAAGATGGACAGTTAGCTGTCATAACAGATAAAAATGTTATAGAATATAAGCGTATATATAAAAATGAAGCACTTGTTTTAGAAACAAATGAAAGAGCTACTTATAAAATCATTCTTTTATTAGAAGATGGATTTTGGCGTATACGTCATATTGTAACTCAAGATATATTAGAGTATCAAAATAAAGTTAATACTGTTTCAGTAGAAGAGCTAAACATAAAAGGAATTAATTATTACCCACAAGAAACACCTTGGGATATGTTTGGAGATAATTTTAATAATAAAATAATTTCGAAAGACTTCAATATTATAAAAGGTGCTAATTTAAATACTATTCGAGTATTTATTCCCTACGAAGATTTTGGTAAAGCCAATGTAAATTATGAAAAATTAAAAAAACTAAAAGAAGTTTTAGACCTTGCTGAAGCTAATAGTATTAAAGTTGTAGTTACTCTGTTTGATTTTTATGGTGATTACTCTGTTTTAAATTGGACTTTAAATCAGCGTCATGCCGAAATCATTGTTTCCAAATTTAAAGACCACCCTGCTATTATTGCTTGGGATATTAAAAACGAACCTGATTTAGATTTTGACTCTCGAGATAAAACTAATGTCATCGCTTGGCTTAAAAATATGATTGCTTTTGTAAAAACTGTAGATCAAAATAACCCTATTACTATTGGTTGGTCTAATGCTAAAAGTGCTTCTATTTTAAAAGATAATGTGGATTATGTGTCTTTTCATTACTATGATGATATTGATGATTTAGAGGAAACTTTTAAATCATTAAAACAAGTCATCCCTGATAAATCTATTGTTATAAGCGAATTTGGAATTTCTTCATATAAAGGGTTTTGGAATCCTTTTGGTAATTCTAAAAATAAGCAAGCTAATTATCATAAAAAAGCGCAAGATATATTTAGTAAAAACAACATTCAGTTTATGTCTTGGACGTTATATGATTATCAAAAAATCCCCAAAGATGTTATAGGGAAACTTCCTTGGAGAAAAAACCCTCAAAAACAGTTTGGGTTTATTGATAAAAATGGAGCAAAAAAAGCATCGTTTGAATTTATATCTCATTAACTGAAGGCAACGGTTTTGAATTTTTAACTTGTTTTTTATGTTGAATAATAGTTTCAAATTGTTGGATGTACATCTCTGTAATTTTGTCCATAGGGTATGCAATTGCAGCTTTAAAGTTTGCTTTTTCTAAACGTTTTCTATAGACATCATTAGTAACAATAGCTTCAATAGCTTTTGCTAAACTATCTACATTAGTAGGATCAAAAAACTCCCCTTGATAACCTTCGTCTTGTACTAATAATGCCAAATCACCTATATCTGGCATCACAACAGCTTTCCCATAACTACCTGCTTGATGTAAAACTCCTGAACTGCCAGTTGTAGATGTGTACGGAAAAACAACAACTGCGGCTTCTTGAAACAAGACTGGCACATCGTTTTCTTCAACATAACCTGTAAAGTGTACTTGATCGATATGCTTGTATTTTTCTTTTACACTATCTAAATATCCAGGTACATTTGGATTATCCGTACCTGCAATAACAACTTCCAAATTAAGCGTTGTTGATCTCCTTACTTTTTCAACAGCCTCAATCATAGATTCAACCTTTTTGTAAGTTCCAAATTTTCCGAAAGTCATAATTTGTAAAGGCCCTTCTGGCAAATCATATTGTGGTGCTTTTAAAGGAATTTCAAAAGTCCCGTGAGGTATTAATGTTACATTTTTTGCATTGTATTTATCTTGTAAAATAGTCACATACTTTTGCATTGTCACTGCTACTACATCTGCTTGTAAAATTAACCGTGTTAAGCTCGTTCCTATAAAATTATAAACACTTTGCATTAATTTATTTGATGTAAATCCAGCAGTATTTAAGTCTACTTCTTCTAAAATATTATGTAATAACACAATGCTTGGAATGTGTTTGAATTTACATATTAATGGTAACATTAATCCTAGAGCTGCTGCAATTTTACGATCGCCAAACTTCATAAATTGTAAATTAAATAATACTGCATCTGGTTGCAATTGTGTAATTGCTTTAGTTACTGTTATAGTATTTTTATAACTATTAAATGACCAACATTCTCTTACAGTAATTTTACATCCTTTTTCTGTAAATGAAAGGTGTTTT
>CAZECB010000003.1:0-16370 GCA_964510745.1 uncultured Flavobacteriaceae bacterium
TTGTTTTTTACGATCAAATAAAAAGCGTTCTAATAATTGTTGCGCACTTATTTGACGTCCTTTTTTAAGGGGAATATAATCTCCGTATTCACGAACTACATCAATTACTTTTTGACCAGATTTAACATGAATTCCGTTTTGAGTGTAGTAGCCAAATTTAACAGTTTCACCTAGAATAACTTTTCCAGAATCTGGTTTGATATTACCTGTAATGATATTTAAAAATGTAGATTTACCTGTGCCATTAACACCAATAATACCGCTGCGTTCTCCTTTCTGGAATACATATTCAAATTTATTTAAAATAGTTTTGTCAGAAAATGATTTTGAAATTTTATGAAGCTCTAGAATTTTACTACCTAAGCGTTCCATATTGATTTCTAACTGAACTTCATGGTCTTGACGGCGTTTGTGTGCGCGCGCTTTAATTTCATGAAAATCATCAATTCTAGATTTAGATTTCGTAGTTCGGGCTTTAGGTTGTTTTCGCATCCAACCTAATTCTTTTTTATAAAGTTGTTTTGCTTTATTCGTTTCTATAGCTTCACGCTCAATACGTGCTTCTTTTTTTTCTAAGTAATAGGAATAGTTGCCTTTATAATTGAAAATTTCACCCTGATCTAGCTCTATAATTTCATTACATACACGTTCTAAAAAATAACGATCGTGGGTCACCATAAACAATGTAATGTTTTGCTTTGAAAAGAAATGCTCTAGCCATTCAATCATTTCTAAATCTAAATGATTAGTAGGCTCATCTAAAATTAATAAATCAGGTTTATTTATTAAAGCGTTGGCTAAGGCAAGTCGTTTTTTTTGCCCACCAGATAAATTACTCACTTTTTGATTAAGGTCTTGCAATTTTAATTTAAAAAGAATTTGCTTATACTGTGTTTCAAAATCCCAAGCTTCATACTGTTCCATCGCTTCAAAAGCACTTTGATATGCATCAGTATCTTCAGAATTTGTTAAGGCTTGATTATAGGTGTTGATAACTTCAAGAATTGGGTTGTCAGAATTAAAAATAGTTTCTTCAATCGTTAAGGTTGGTATTAGCTCAGGTTCTTGAGATAAGTATGCAATTTTAATTCCTTTTCTAAAAACAATCTGTCCAGAATCAGATTCATCTTTTCCTGATAGGATATTTAAAATTGAAGTTTTTCCAGATCCATTTTTAGCAACAAAAGCTATTTTTTGATCTTTATGGATACTAAATGAAACATTTTCAAATAAGGTTAATTCCCCATAAGATTTTGATATGTTTTCTACAGTTAAATAGTTCAAAATGTCTTTTTTGCAAATAACGTGTAAATAACCAAAAAAACACAGATTAATTTTGATATTCCTGTGTAAAAGTTATATTTGTGTGTGTCATCAAACTAGTCTACCTAATGCGCCAATATATTATCAAATTTAGTTTTATTTTTTTTGTTTTGATAACATCGTGCGTGCCTCATAAAAACACTCAGTATTTTAATAATAGAGATGACGGTGAATTAGTTAAAAATAATACATTAATTGAAAAGCAAGAGCCTTATCGTGTGCAAATAGGAGACGTCATTAATATAGTTGTCAAAGCTTCAAATGAACAGTTGGTAGCACAATTCAATCCTACAGGCAACACTAATTTAAATGCAAATAGTCAAGAACAGGCTTATTTTGATGGCTTTACTATAAACGCTCACGGTGACATAAGAATTCCGGTCTTAGGGAAAATGAAAATTTTGGGATATACGACGGAAGAAATAGAGAAAATGATAACTGACAAATTAAATGAAGTTGAATTTAAAGAAGCTGCTGAAATATTTGTAACAGTTAAGCTTGCAGGATTTAAGTTTACTATTAATGGAGAAATAGAACAGCCAGGAACACAAATATTGTTTCAAGATCGTGTTAATATTTTTGAGGCTATTGCAAATTCTGGTGAAATACCATTAACAGGGAATAGAAGAGATGTTTTAATTTTAAGACAATACCCGCAAGGTTATAAAATTCATCATTTAGACTTAACAGATGTAAAAATACTTAACTCACCTTATTATTATCTTCAACCTAATGATATTATTACTGTACAGGCATTAAAACAAAAGTCTTGGGGTATAGGTACTACAGGAATACAAACATTAACTACCATTTTATCTGCAGCATCATTAATTACCACAACAATACTACTAATTAATAGATTTTAATTATGAGTTTAAATGAATTAGATGAGTTTGATGATATAAATGCAAAAGGATTTAATTTTGATGTTTTAGGTTTTTTATTTAAAGTGTTAAATTATTGGTGGCTTATTGTAATATTTGTTGCTTTAGGTTTATTTTATGCGAATTATGTTAATGTACGTAAGCAAAATAGATATAGTTTAAGTTCTTTAATTTCTATAGAAAGCGAACAGAACCCATCTCTTATTGCAAATACTAATATTTCTTTTAATTGGGGAGGAGTCCCTAGTAAAACAGGACGTATTATTACGGCTTTTAGAACTAGAAGTCATAACGAAAAAGTTGTTGATTCACTACAATTTTACATTGAATACCTTAAACAAGGAAAATATAGGAGAGAAGATGTTTACAAGAGGGCGCCTTTTGACTTAGAAATTGATAAAACTAAAAATCAGGTTTTAAGTAAATACATACAAATTAAAATCTTAAATGATTTTGAATATGAACTATCTATAGACTTTAAGTCAAATACTGTTGCAACCCAAAATTATGATGATAAATCTATAAATTATGTTGATGTTTCTTTAGGAATTTTTAGACAAAAATTTAAAACAGGAGAAGAAGTTAATTTGCCTTTTTTTAATGGAAAATTTACATTACACCCGAGAAAAGCAGTTGCTACTGGAACAGAATATATGTTTAGGTTTTTAAATTTTGATAGTGTTGTTAATAGTTATATTAATCGTGTTACAGTTGCACCTTATTCAAGATCGGTAGCTTCAGTACTTAGATTGACGATGTCTGGTTATCATAAACCTAGAATTGTTGACTTTTTAAATGCTACTATAGCTATTTTTAGTCAAACAGAATTAGAGCAGAAAAATATATATGCCACCAAGACAATTGATTTTATAGAACAAAGTTTAGCGTCTGTAAATGATAGTTTAAAAGATGTTTCGGGAGAATTAGATGCTTTTAGAAAGCAAAGTAAAGTCATAAATGTTGATCAAGAAATACTAGATGTTTCTGAGAAGTTAAGAATAGCAGAAAGTGAAGATCGAGAAGAAGAAATAAAATTAAATTACTTAGATGATTTAGAGAAATACTTATTAACAAAAACAGATTATACTAAAATAGCAGCGCCTAATTCTGTTGGAATAGAAGAAGGAAATATCCTTGCTAGTGTAAGTAATATTGTAAGATTAGCTGTAGAGCGTCAAAAACTAGAACTAACTACTAGAGAAAGCTCTTCTTTGTTTGTAAATCTTGATAAAGAGATAGATGCTCAGAAAAACGTACTTTTAGAAATTATTAAAGGGACAAGGTCATCTGTAAAAAGGAAACAAAATACAATAACAAACTCGATAAATCAATTACAAACTAGACTAAATAAACTACCTCAGCAGCAGCAGCAGTACCTTAAAATTCAAAGACGTTTTAATATTAACCAAGAAGCTTATGATGTGTATTTGGCTAAATATACAGAGGCCAATATTATCAAAGCAGCTAACATTTCTGATATTGTTATTATAGATAAAGCTAAAGATACTGGAGGAGGACTTTTAGGAACTAATAAAAGGCAAAATTATATTATAGCAGTAGGGATGGGAGTTGTTGGACCTGTCTTATTCGTGTTTTTACTATTCATTTTAGACACCAACATTCGTGATGTAAGTGAGGTGGAACGTTTATCTAAAATCCCAATTTTAGGATTAATAGGAAAAGAGCCTAGTAATAATAATTTAGTAGTTTTTGAAAAGCCTAAATCCTCTGTAGCAGAAGCATTTCGGTCTATTCGCTCTAGTTTACAATTTTTTTATAAAAAACAAGATATTGAAGGCGGTAAAACAGTAATGGTAACCTCCTCAGTGAGTGGAGAAGGTAAAACATTTAGCTCTATTAATATAGCTACAGTATATGCGCTCTCTGGTAAGAAAACAATACTCTTAGGGTTGGATTTACGTAAACCTAAGATTTTTGGTGATTTTGATATTAAAAACGATCAAGGAATTGTTAACTGCTTAATTAATGAGAAATCTTTTGAAGACGTTGCTTATAAAACTCATATTGAGAATTTAGATTTAGTAGCTTCAGGGCCTATTCCTCCTAATCCTTCAGAGTTATTGATGAGTGATACTATGGGAGAAATAATTAAGAAACTTAGGCAAGAATATGATATTATCGTTTTAGATACACCGCCTTTAGGATTAGTGTCTGATGCCCTAGATTTAGTTCAATATGCAGATACTTCAATTTTCATGGTGAGATTAGGGTATACCAAAAAAGGAATGCTGCAATTAATTAATGCTAAATACAAAGCTGGCGAGATACAGAATGTGAGTTTCATTATAAATTACTATAAACATAAAAACAATAATTATGGTTATGGCTATGGTAATTATGGTAATTCATATCACGAAAATGATACTAAAACTTCATTTTTGTCAAAAATCAAACGCTTGTTAAAATTAAGGCGTAATTAAAAATAATGACGAAGTCGAACTTAATACTGAAGCGACTGTTCGATTTTGTATTTAGCATAATTGGTATTATTATTTTAATAATACCAATATTAATCTTAATAATTATAAGTACAATTGATTTAATGAAATTTGGACTTTTCTCGCAAGAACGTGTGGGTCAAAATGGTGAAATATTCCATATTTATAAAATAAAAACATTAAATTTCAAAAATCATTCTGGATTAATTTTAAAAAAAGAGTTAACTAAAATTAGTAGTTTTTTAAGGGTATCTAAATTAGATGAATTACCTCAAATTTTTAATGTTTTTTTTGGACAGATGAGTTTTGTAGGACCACGTCCAGATATAAAAGGTTTTGCTGATAAACTTGAAGGTGAAGATAGAATTATTTTAAAAGTCAAGCCAGGAATTACTGGACCTGCAACATTAAAATATAAAAATGAAGATCAATTATTGGCAGTTAAAGATAATCCTGAAGACTACAATAGGAATGTAATCTGGAAAGATAAAGTTGAAATCAATAAAGATTATGTGAAAAACTGGAGTTTCATTTTAGATATGAAATACCTAGTAATGTCAATAAAAAATTGAAAACTTTTAGTATTTAAATTTTATTCGAAATAAATGTATAGTATAAAATATCACAATAATAATCTTTCAAAATTAAGTTTTTTAATTACAGGAGGAGCAGGTTTTATAGGCTCTAATATTGTTGAGTATTTACTAAAACATGGCACTAAAAAGGTGAGAGTGCTTGATAATTTTTCTACAGGTTATCGTGAAAATTTAGTGGAATTTATAAACCATCCAAATTTTGAATTAATTGAAGGAGATATAAGAGATCTTGAGACCTGTAAAGAAGTGATGATGGATATAGATTATGTTAGTCATCAAGCAGCTTTAGGCTCTGTACCTCGTTCTATTAATGATCCTTTAATGAGTAATGATGTCAATGTTACAGGATTTTTAAATATGCTTATAGCTTTAAAAGAAAGCAAATCTGTAAAGCGAATGGTTTATGCCGCATCTAGTTCTACCTATGGAGATAGTAATGTGTTACCTAAAGTTGAAGAAACTATTGGCAAACCCTTATCGCCTTATGCAGTTACAAAATATGTCAATGAATTATATGCTGATGTTTTTGGTAAAACGTATCATACAGATGCTATAGGATTGCGTTATTTTAATGTTTTCGGCCCTAAACAAACTTCTAAAGGGGCTTATGCTGCCGTAATTCCATTATTTATGGAAGCTATAGATAATAATAAGCAAGCAATTATTAATGGAGACGGAGAACAAACAAGAGATTTTACATATATAGAAAATGCAGTACAGGCTAATATTAAAGGTTTTTTTGCTAAAGCAGAAGCCAAAAACCAAGTGTATAACATTGCTTGTAATGAACGTATAAGTGTCAATTCTTTATGGGATATTTTAAACAAATCTGCTAAAAAAAATATAACAGCTATTTATGGACCTAATAGGCAAGGTGATGTAAGAGATTCTTTAGCAGATATTTCTAAAGCAGAAAAAATGTTAGATTATAAGCCTGAGTTTTTAGTCCGAGAAGGGTTAATTAAAGCATGGAGTTATTTTAAAAATAGTACAGTTGAATAAAAAAGAAACTAACGATTGGCTATATACGATTAGTCCTAAAACGAAAATGATAAATCTAAATTTTAAAGAGATTTGGAGATATCGTGACCTACTTTTTTTGTTTGTAAAGCGTGATGTCATTACATTGTATAAACAAACTGTACTAGGTCCTTTATGGTACTTAATACAACCTTTAATTACATCTGTAATTTTCACAATTATTTTTAATGGTATTGCAGATATTGAAATAGGTCAAGGAGTAAATCCTTTTATATTCAATTTAGCGGGAGTAACTATCTGGAATTATTTTGCTGAATGTTTAAAAGGAACAAGTGATTCATTTAAAAAGAATAGTAATATATTTAGTAAAGTCTATTTTCCAAGGGTAATTATGCCTTTAACTGTTGTTCTTTCTGGAATGATAAAGTTTGGTATTCAGTTTTTAATATTTTTAGGATTTTATTTTTATTTCTATTTTGGAGATAATGCCGGTGAACTATCATTAATCTGGTTGTCTTTATTACCTGTTTTGATTTTAGTTATGGGTTTTTTAGGCTTAGGTTTAGGTATGATAATTTCTTCTATGACTACTAAATATAGAGATTTAACATATCTAGTAGGTTTTGGTGTTCAATTATTGATGTATGTATCTGCTGTGATGTATCCCATAGATGTAGCAGTAGAAAAAATTCAATCTAATTTCCCCTCTGCTTCTCGTATTATTAACCCTATTATAGAGAATAATCCTCTAGCTAATGTTGTAGAAACATTTAGATATTTGTTTTTTTCGCAAGGAAATTTCTCTTTAAAAAATTTACTCATTACACTACTAAGTACAATAATGATAACATTATTAGGTTTGGTGATTTTTAATAAAACTGAAAAATCGTTTATTGATACGGTATAATTATGAATGATGTAATTTTAAAAACTGAAAATATATCTAAACAATATCGTTTAGGAGTTGTTGGCACAGGTACAATAAGTCATGACTTAAATAGATGGTGGCATAAAATAAGAGGAAAAGGAGACCCTTATTTAAAAGTTGGAGAGAGTAATGATAGAAGTACAAAAGGAACGAGTGAATATGTGTGGGCATTACAAGATATTAACTTTGAAGTAAAACGTGGAGAAGTTCTTGCTATTATTGGTAAAAATGGAGCAGGGAAATCAACACTCTTAAAGATATTATCTAAAGTTACAGGTCCAACAACAGGAAATATTAAGACTCGAGGGCGTATTGCGTCCTTGTTAGAAGTGGGTACAGGTTTTCATGGTGAAATGACTGGACGTGAAAATATTTTTTTAAATGGCGCAATTTTAGGAATGACCAAAAAAGAAATTAAATCTAAAATAAATGAAATTATTGAGTTTTCAGGTTGTGAACGTTATATAGACACACCTGTAAAACGTTATAGTTCTGGTATGACAGTGCGTTTAGCATTTGCAGTAGCAGCATTCTTAGAACCAGAAATTTTAGTGATAGATGAAGTTTTAGCCGTTGGAGATGCAGAGTTTCAAAAGAAAGCAATAGGTAAAATGCAAGATATTTCTAGAGGAGAAGGTAGAACAGTATTATTTGTAAGCCATAATATGGCTGCAGTAAAAAGCTTGTGTACTCGAGGCATAGTATTAGAACACGGAAAAATAGTTTTTGAAGGAAATGTAGAAACTGCAGTTTCAAACTATTTAAACCTTGACAAATTATTAAATAAAAGCTTAGCAAAATATGAAGATGAGTTTGATAATAAAGCCTTTAATTTAATAAGTATAGGAGTTAAAAATAAGAAGAGGTTATACAGTGAGTCAATTGTAGAAGATTTAGAAATTGAAATCAATACAAAAATTGTTTTTAAAATAAATAATAATGAGGAATATCACTTAACCTATGTTTTGATTAATGATGAAGGTCAGATTTTATTCTCTTTTTATGATAGAGAAAATGTTGTGAGCATAAAAAATGGAATGAATAATATTTCATGTTTTATTCCTAAAGATTTTTTACAAAGCGGTAATTATAATCTCTCTTTGTACGTTGTAAAAGATAAAAAAAACCCGATATTTAGAGGTAAAGATATATTTAGTTTTAATGTGATAACTGGAGAAAGAGAAATAGGTGCTTTCACAGGAAGAGAACCTGGCTTTATTAAACCTTCGTTTAAATGGAAAACTAATGTTAATTAGCTTTGATAAACGTAGGTAAGTGTTTGTACTTTTATCTATTAAAGGAATGATATTTCTTTTATGAATAAAAAATATAACAAAATAGGGAGATAGATTTAATAGAAGTTAAATAATTAATGGGAGACTATAGAGATTCAAAATACAGTATTAAAAATATGGAAACCTATTTCCCTTTAACTAAAAAAGCAAAGCTAATATCTAAGGTTTCTAAACAATATTTTTCAGGTAAGTTGTTAGATATAGGTTGTGGCGTAATGCCATATAAGGGTATAGTGCTCGAATCAAATAAAGTCGAGAAATATGTAGGGGTTGATATTGAAAACCCTACATATCAAAAAACTATAAAACCAGATTTATTTTGGAACGGTAAAGACTTGCCAGTAAAAGATGATATTTACGATTCGGCAATGCTAATAGAAGTATTAGAGCATGTTCCAAAACCTGAACAAGTATTAAAAGAAGCTAATAGAGCTTTAAAAAAAGATGGTGTTTTACTTATAACAGTTCCATTTTTATGGTCTTTACATGATGTACCATATGATGAATATAGATATACGCCATTTGCATTAAAACGCTTACTCAAAGAAACTAATTTTGAAGTTTTAGAAATAGAGGCTTTAGGTGGTTGGCATTCTAGTATGGCAACAATGTTAGCATTATATACTAGAAGAGGATTATGGGGGAGAAAGAAAAAAATACTTTCAAGGATAGTAAAACCTATTATTAAGTATTTACATAAAAAAGACGAAAAGGTTAATAGAAAAGACTTTAAAGAAGGACAAATGATAACTGGTCTTTGGTGTTTAGCAAAAGCAATAAAGTAATTAGTTTGAATAATAATAAAAAAATAAATGTTACTAAAGTATACTTACCTCCACAGGTAGAGTATAATAAACAAGTAAAAAGAGCTTGGGACAATAATTGGCTGACTAATAGAGGAGAATTAGTGCTAGAACTTGAAAGTAAAATAAAACATGAGTACAAGGTCAATGATATTATATTAACTGCTAATGGCACCTTACCAATACAAATAGCTTTAAAGCTGTTTACTGAAAATTCAGAAATTATAACAACACCATTCTCTTATGTAGCAACTACTGCATCCATTTTATGGGAGCATTGTAAACCTGTTTTTGTCGATATTAATAAAGATTATTTTACAATAGATGAAACGAAAATTGAGGCAGCAATAACAAAAAACACAAAAGCAATTTTAGCAACACATGTCTTTGGTAATCCTTGTCATGTAGAAATAATTGAAAAAATAGCCGTAAAATATAATATCAAAGTGATCTATGATGCAGCTCATTGTTTTGGTGTTGAGTTTAACGATAAGTCAATCTTCAATTATGGAGACATAAGTACATGTAGTTTTCACGCTACTAAATTATTTCATACTGCTGAAGGTGGCGCAATGTTTTGTAATGATAAAACTATTTATCATAAATTATATTACAGTCATAATTTTGGACATGATGGTCCATTAAATTTTCATGGTTTAGGAGTTAATGCTAAAATGTCTGAATTGCAGGCAGCAATGGGATTGTCCTTATTACCTTATATAAATGATATTATAATAGAAAGAAAAAAAGTAGTAGATTATTATAATAATTCTTTAGATAATCCTAATATTAGATTTTTGAAGATACGAGAAGGAACAAAGTGGAATTATTCATATTTCCCAATTATACTTAATAATGAGTCTATTCTATTAAAAATAGAAAAAGCATTAAATGAAAAAAATATTTTCCCTAGACGGTATTTCTACCCATCACTAAATAATTTACCTTTTTTAAATTTTAAATCTTCAATGCCAATTTCTGAAGCAACTTCTAGCTCTATTTTGTGTTTGCCTCTATATGTAGGATTAGAAAAAAAAGAATTATTATTAATAACAAATACAATACGTAACGCATTATGATAGTAGTAGGAGCAAAAGGGCATGCGAAGGAAGTGTTACAGGTGATATCTATTGATATGAAAATACCTGATGATGATATTGTGTTTTTTGATGATATGAGTGTAGACTTACCAGATTTAATTTTTGATAAATTTAAAATTATAAAATCTTATAATGAAGTTGAAACATTTTTATCTAGATCCAAAAATAGAGAGTTTGTATTAGGACTTGGTAATTCTAAACATCGAAAGATGCTTTTTAACAAGTTTAAGTCTATAGGTGCTGTACCAAAAACAATAATATCTAACACAGCAAATGTTGGTGATTTTAATATAGAAATTGGAGTCGGTAGTTTGCTTTTATCTGGTTCTACAATATCTAATGAAGTAAAAATAGGCAAAGCTGCATTAATTTATTATAATAGTGTTATAACTCACGATTGTATTATTGGAGATTTTGTTGAAATATCTCCAAATGTTAGCATTTTAGGAAGATGTAAGATAGGTAATAATACTTTTTTAGGAGCGGGGGCAATTATTTTACCCGATGTAACTATAGGTAATAATGTTGTTGTAGGAGCAGGAACATTAGTATTAAAAGATGTGCCAGATAATTCAACAATAGTAGGTGTTCCTGGTAAAATTATTAAACGATAATTTGTATTGAAAGCAGTAAAATTTATACACATTTTTGATGACGAGAAATTTGTAAATCATGCAATTAAAATTTTTGAAACTTTAAAACATAAAAAATCAGAATACTATGTTATAAGAGACAAAGAAGATTTAACATATAATCATGTGACTTCTCCATTTGTAAAACAACTTGCCTTAAATTCAGAGTCAGATTTTAAATTAATAACGAATTCAATAAATAATAACGAATGTAAAAAAGTTGTTCTAATACATGCACTGAGTTTAAGAAAACAAAAATTAATTAAAGGCCTAAATAGTGATGTTTTATTAGTTTGGTTTATTTGGGGTTATGACCTCTATAACAGCTGGAAGCCTTTAAAATATAAAATTTATAATAAACAAACCTTTCAGTTTGTATTCAAAAGTTTTAGTTTAAAATCTAAAATAATAAACAGAGTTTTTTTTAAGTATAACTTTTATTTAATTTTAAAAAATAAATCAAAAATTTATAATGGTTTATACTACAATATGGTAAATAAGATAGATCTGTCTGCACCTGTTTTACCTACCGAGATGAAATATTTAAATACTATTAATAAAAAATTAAAATATGTACCATTTACATATGGAAATTTAGAGTTATTTCTAGGTAATTTGCTAAGTAAAAAAGTAACAAATGAGAAAAATATTTTAGTTGGTAATTCTTCTACACCAACAAATAATCATGTTGAGGTTTTTTTGAAATTATCTAAATTAGATTTAGGAAATAGAAAAATAATTGTTCCATTAAGTTATGGAGATAAAGGAAGCTACTTAGATTTTGTAATGCGTCAAGGGGAAAAACTTTTAGGGAAGAATTTTTATCCAATTTTAGACTATATGCCATTAGAAAAATATAATAAGATAATTTTGAGTTGTGGAATTGCTATTTTTAATCATATTAGGCAACAAGCAGTAGGTAATATAATTGTTATGACATATTTTGGAGCTCGTGTTTTTTTTAATAAAGATGGAGTTGCGTATGATTATTATAAGTCTGAAGGACTCAATATAAATACTTTAGATGAGCTTAATTCTTTAAATTTAAATACCGCTTTAAGCAATAAAGACAAAAAAATGAATATAGAGAAAATGGAAGCACTTTATTCACAGCAAGCAGTTGAGAATAAAGTTAAAAAACTATATAAAATTATATTAAATCACCCAAAAATAAGTGTCTAAAAACTTAATTTCCATAATAATACCAGTTTTTAATAGAGAGTCTATTATTAAAATGACTTTAGACTCTATTTTAAACCAAACATATTTAAATTGGGAATGTATTATAATTGATGATGAGAGTACAGATAATACAGAAAAAACAATAACAGAATATATAACAAAAAATAATAAGTTTACATATTATAAACGACCAAAACACCTCATAAAAGGAGCTAATAGTTGTCGTAATTATGGATTTACATTAGCAAAAGGAGAGTGCATTAATTGGTTTGATAGCGATGATATTATGCAACCCAATTTTCTTGAAGAGAAAATAAATGCTTTTGATGATGAGACATATGCAGTGGTACATCGTAATGATTATGCTAATTATGAATTAACAGCATATAGAGATAGTAAATTTGAGTATAATAATGGTAAATCTTTATTCTATAATTATGCTATGGAAACTATAGAAATTCAAACTTGTGGTTTTATGTGGCGACGCTCTTTTTTAGAAAACAAACCACTTTTTGATGAATCAATTACGAGATATCAAGATAATGAGTTTCATATACGAATATTGGCATTACAACCTAGGCTGAAAATTTTAAATGTTGTTTTAGCAACCATCAGAAGTGGAGATGGTCACGACAGCCAAATAAGTTCAAAAGTTAATGTAACTAAACAAAAGTTATATGATGTATTTTATTACCGATATCAATGTTTGAAATTAGCAAAAAAACATCCTGCTTTATCAGATAAAATATTTAATAAAACTATAGCAAAAAAAGCATTGTGGGCTTTTTATGCAGGTTTACGATTTGAATCAAATTTTATACAAAGAATAAAAGATGTTTTTAAAAAATATTTAAAGTTGCAATTTGTGTATAATAATCCACAACTATCATATTTTGATAGTATTAAGTCGAAATTTTATATCCTTAAAATTATATTTTTGAAGTAGTTATTTATATCAATGCTCTAAATATATAGTTAGCAGATTTAGATAATACAAATTATAAATACAATATGAAAACAGCATTAATAACAGGTATTACAGGTCAAGATGGAGCGTATTTAGCAGAACTGTTATTGTCTAAAAATTATATAGTACATGGTGTAAAACGTAGAGCATCATCTTTTAATACCAATAGAATAGATCATTTATATCAAGATCCGCATGAGGATAATATACGTTTTAAATTACATTATGGTGATTTAAGTGATGCTTTGAATTTAACTAAAATTATAAAAGAAGTCCAACCAGATGAGATTTATAATTTAGGTGCCATGTCTCATGTAAAAGTAAGTTTTGATACTCCAGAATATACTGCAAATATTGATGGATTAGGTACGCTTCGTATTCTTGAAGCAGTACGTTTGTTAGGCTTAACAGAAAAAACAAGAATTTATCAGGCATCAACATCAGAGTTATATGGCCAAGTGCAAGAAGCCCCTCAAAAAGAAACCACTCCATTTTACCCAAGAAGCCCATATGGTGTCGCTAAATTATATTCCTATTGGATTACCGTAAATTATCGTGAAGCATATAATATGTATGCCTGTAATGGTATTTTATTTAATCATGAATCCCCACTTAGAGGGGAAACTTTCGTGACTAGAAAAATTACAAGAGCGACTTCTAAAATAGCATTACAGCTTCAAGATACATTATACCTTGGTAATTTAGATGCCAAACGTGATTGGGGGCATGCTAAAGATTATGTAGAAGCTATGTGGTTAATTTTACAACAGGATATAGCAGAAGATTTTGTCATTGCTACAGGAGTAACAACAACAGTTAAAGATTTTGTAATTATGGCATTTAATCATGTTGGAATTACTTTAGAATTTTCTGGAGAAGGAAAAAATGAAGTAGGCAAAATAAAAGCTTGTACAAACCCAAACTATCAATTACAAAAAGGAAAAGAGGTTATAAAAATAGATCCAAAATATTACAGACCAACAGAGGTGGATTTATTAATTGGAGATGCAACAAAGTGTAAACAAAAATTAAATTGGGAACCAAAATACACATTACATGATTTAATTGAAGACATGATGTCTGCTGACGTAGAGCTATTTAAAAAAGAAAAATATTTAAAAGAAGGAGGATATAATACATTAAACTATAATGAATAATTATGGAGTTAAACGCTAAAATATATATAGCTGGACATAAAGGTATGGTTGGTTCTGCCATCTTAAGATTATTAAAAAGTAAAGGATATTCAAACTTTTTATTGCGTTCTTCTTCAGAGTTAGACCTAACTAATCAAGAAAAAGTAAATGTGCTTTTCAAAACGGAACAACCTGAATATGTTTTTTTAGCAGCTGCAAAAGTAGGTGGTATTGAAGCAAATAATACATTTAGAGGTCAATTTTTATATGAAAACTTGATGATTCAAAATAATATAATTCACCAAAGTTATGTGCATAAGGTGAAGAAACTATTGTTTTTAGCATCATCTTGTATTTATCCAAAATTAGCTGATCAACCTATAAAAGAAGAGTATTTGTTAGAAGGAAAATTAGAGCAAACTAATGAACCTTATGCAATTGCTAAAATAGCAGGCATTAAACTATGTGAAAGTTATAATCGTCAATATGGCTGTAATTTTATTTCGGTCATGCCAACCAATTTATACGGACCAAATGATAACTATGATTTAAAGACCTCTCATGTACTACCTGCGTTATTACGTAAATTTCACGAAGCAAAAGAAAAAAATATATCTACAGTTGAAGTTTGGGGAAGCGGAACACCGAAAAGAGAATTTTTACATGTTGACGATCTGGCAAACGCTTGTTTACATTTAATTAAAACCTATCAAGGAAATATAACTGTTAATATAGGCACTGGTGAAGATTTGTCAATTAAAGCGTTAGCAGAGCTAATCAAAAAAACTATAGGGTATTCTGGAGATATTATTTGGAATACTAGTAAACCAGATGGTACACCTCGTAAATTGCTAGATGTGTCTTTAATTCATAGTTTAGGTTGGAAACATACTATTAATTTAGAGGATGGCATACAATCTGTTTATGCAAGTAAATTTTTAAAATAGAGCTCAAAACCTAATGAATAAGGATTTGTAATACATGGAAGCACCTATCATTTCTATAATTATACCAACCTATAATCGTGCACATTTAATAATAGAAACACTACAATCTATTAGTAAGCAGACTTACACATTATGGGAATGCATTCTTATAGATGATGACTCAACAGATGATACAATTCAAGTTATAAAGAACTATATAAAAAACGATAATCGCTTTTCAATTCATCAAAGACCAGAACATTTACCTAAAGGCGCTAATGCCTGTAGAAATTATGGGTTTGAACTAAGTAAAGGAAGTTATATTCAGTTTTTTGATAGTGACGATATTATGTTATCTCATTGTTTAGAAGATAGAAAAACAGTTGTAGAAAAAGAAAACCTTGATTTTGTTGCATTTGCAATGAGTGATATAATAGAAGGTGAAATTATAGATAATCCGCCTCTCTATATGACAAACTCTCAAGATGATGCTTTAGAGGAATTTATAAAAAGTAGAATAATCCCTTGGAATTTGCAACGGACTTTATTTAGAAAATCTTTTTTAAATAAAGATAATTTGTTTAATACTAATCTACAACGTTTTCAGGACATAGAATTTAATATTCGCCTTTTAATCAATGGTAATCTGTTATTTAAAATGATAAATACAGTAGATTGCTATTACAGAACGGCAGGAAATAATAATCCAAGGCAAGACAGTTTTTATAATGATGTATTTTTATCTATCCCCGAATATTATAGATCAATAACAAGTAATATATCTAAAGATGTATTACATAGAAATCAACTCCATTTGCAAAAATGGTTATATTATATTACAGCCTTATATACCAGAAAAAAAGTAAAAGTTAAGTTGTTTTCTAAAGCTATAAAATCTGGAAAACAGTATATAAATTTGAGTTTTAAACAAAGTATTATATTGTACATATTATTTTATATAAAAAAATACCCCAAGCTATTTATAGGAAGAATACGCGTTTTAAAATTTTTGAAAACCATCTATTAACATTATGAAAATACTAATGGTTGCAATACCAAATCATCATTTTTTTCAGGATATTTAGCGATAAGCGATGGATGTAGAGTCAGCGGGGAAGATCCAACGTATCAAAGTGAGGTTGCTGAAATATTGGAAAA
>CAZECB010000003.1:16380-29606 GCA_964510745.1 uncultured Flavobacteriaceae bacterium
AATCATCATTTTTTTCAATGGGTGAACCAATTGAAAGCTTCTGGACATGATGTGTTTTGGTTTGATGTGACTGATGGAGGCCCGAAATCACATAAAATAAATTGGATAAAGCAAATAAAAGGATGGAAATTACGATGGGATTTTCCTTTAAGAACTAGACTTAAAAAGAAAGCCCCAAAGTTATATACCGTTATTCAAAAAGTAAATGAGAATAGTGTTTCTAAAGCTTTTAAAAGAACAATAGAAAACATTCAACCAGACATTGTACATTGTTTTGAAATGCAACTTTCTGGTTTACCCATTTTAGATGTAATGGAGAGAAATATGACTCCATTTATATACTCATCTTGGGGTAGTGATGTTTTTAATTTTAAAGAAAAAGGAGTTGCTAAAGAGAAATTACAACAGTTTTATAATCGAGTTAATTACCTAATAACAGATTGTATACGAGATTCTGTTTTAGCTACCCAAAACGGATATAAAAATACATTTTTAGGTGTTTTTCCAGGTAATGGAGGCATAGAGTTAAATACATCGTGTATTTTACCTGCCAACCAAAGAAATATCATTTTAATAAAAGGTTATGATGATGGTATTGGTAAAGCTTCAATACTACTAAAAGCATTAGAGGTAATTTCATTTGAAAAACTAAAGGATAAAAAAATTGTAATTTACAGTGCAGATAGCATTATTGAAGAACAAGTGAAATCTTCAATGCCTCTTTCAAAATTGAATATTAAAATCCATTCGAGATATCAATTCATCCAAAATTCAGAGTTATTAAATCTAATGGGGCAGAGTTGTATTCATATAGCAAATAGTCTGTCTGACGGTATACCAAACGCCTTGTTGGAAGCTATGGGAATGGGTGCTTTTCCGATTCAATCTAACCCAGGAAAAGTTACAGAAGAAGTGATTATAAATACAGAAAACGGGTTTTTAATTGAAAACCCTTTAGATGAAACACATATAGCAAAACTCATTCGAGACGCAATTGAAAATGATACATTAAGAGAGACTGCACAAGTGTATAATACGAGTTATATTCAAAAAAAATACAATCGTAGCTCCTTACAACCTGAAATCATAAAACTATACGAATCTATAAAAGCACCTAAATCTTAAATAATGAAAATTTCTTTTCTTATAGTTACAAAAAATAGAGACAGAGACTTAGTTTTAACACTGAGTAAGTTGAAAGTCTTAATTGATTTATCTATTCATGAGGTTTTAGTATTTATAGATGGTTGCTCAGAAACGGAAACTTTAATTAAAAAATTTGATTGGGTAAATTGGACAGTTTTAAAAAAAAGTATAAGTGCTTCACCAGCTAGAAATATATTATATAAAAAAGCGAAAGGAAGTGTTTTTATTGGTTTAGATGATGATGCACATCCAATAAGTGAAAACTTTATTGATACCATTGAGAATGAATTTAGTGAAGCCAATAATATTGGTATTGTAGCTTTTCAAGAAGTAAGAGGAATTTTTAAAAATGATAAAAAGGCCTTATTACAAGCTAAAAAGGGTAAATCACATTTAACGAATGATTTTGTAGGTTGTGGTTTTGCTATGACTAAAAAAGTATATGATGCTACTAATGGGTTTCCAGTTTGGATAGATATTTATGGCGAAGAACCTGCACTAGCTTTAGAGGTCATGGATTTAGGGTATGATATAAAATATAATAATAACATTATAGTAAACCATAGGGTGGATTCTGAAAAACGAAAACAACAAGGACGTAATTATTATAGATTTGAAAGACAACTTAAAAATGAAATACGTTATTATTTAGTGTATTATCCAAAGCCAATTAAAAGTGTACTCAAGGTTTTATTTCATAATTTCAAAAAATATGCTTTGAGTAACTTTATCTATTTTAAGTTATTTGTGAAAGTTTGTTTCTCTACACTATTTAATATCACACGTATTTTAAAACATAGAAAACCAGTTAAATATAAAACATTGGAAAGAAAGCAGACATTAGTTAATTTAAAGTATAAATAATTAGCAAGTATGTTATTTAATTCTATAGATTTTGCTGCCTTTTTACCTATAGTGTTTATACTCTATTGGTTTTTAATACAAAAGAATTTAAAATTACAAAACGTATTGTTAATTGTTGCTAGTTATGTATTTTATGGCTGGTGGGATTGGCGTTTTTTATCTCTAATTGTATTTAGCTCTTTAGTTGATTATTTCGTGGGAAGACAATTGGCTAAAGAGGAAACTCAATCAAAACGAAAATTATTACTTTGGACTAGTATTAGTGTAAATCTAGGATTTTTAGGTTTTTTTAAATACTATAACTTTTTTGCCCAAAGTTTTACTGAAGCATTTACTTTTTTAGGTCAACATATTGCACCCAATACATTAGATATTATTCTTCCTGTAGGTATTAGTTTTTATACCTTTCAAACTTTAAGTTATACTATAGATGTTTATAAGAGAAAGTTAGAACCTACTAAAGATATTTTATCCTTTTTAGCATTTGTGAGTTTCTTTCCTCAATTAGTAGCAGGACCAATAGAGCGTGCCACTCATTTATTACCACAATTTTACAAAAAACGAGAATTTCATTACTCTAAAGCGGTAGATGGCTGCCGGCAAATATTATGGGGATTTTTCAAGAAAGTGGTTATTGCTGATAATTGTGCAGAATATGCAAATCAAATATTTAACAACTCTGGTGACTATTCTGGAAGTACTCTAGTAGTAGGAGCTATTTTTTTTACGTTTCAAATTTATGGTGATTTTTCTGGGTATTCAGATATTGCTATTGGTACTTCAAGATTATTCGGTTTTGATTTAATGCAAAACTTTTCCTTTCCATATTTTTCAAGGAATATTGCTGAATTCTGGAGGCGTTGGCACATTTCATTATCAACTTGGTTTAGGGATTATTTATATATTCCATTAGGCGGAAGTCGAGGAGGGACTTTAATGAAAGTTAGAAATACGTTTATCATATTTGTTGTGAGTGGTTTTTGGCATGGTGCTAATTGGACTTTTGTTGTTTGGGGATTCTTAAATGCATTGTATTTTTTACCATTATTATTGACAAAACAGAATAGAAGTTATTTAAACACTGTTGCAGAAAATAGAGTATTACCCAGTTTTAAAGAGTTGTTTTCAATGGGAGTTACCTTTATAATAACAGTTTTTGCATGGATTTTCTTTAGGGCAGAATCCATTACACATGCGTTACAATACATAAAAAATATTTTTTCAAAAGCATTGTGGGAGTTACCAGAAATTAGACCAACCAATCTTTTAATTATAATCATACTTTTTATGAGTATTGAATGGTTAGGAAGAGCTCAAAAATATGCAATTGAAACATTATTATTAAAACAGTCTAAAGGAATACGATGGGCATTTTATATGCTAATCATTGCTTCTGTATTTATATTTAGTAAGCAAGAACAAGAATTTATTTACTTTCAATTTTAGATGAAACGGTTTTTAAAACATAGTATCTTATTTCTAATTATCTTTTTTGTTGTTGAAAAGAGTAGTTACTATCTATTATATAAAGCACCTCAAAAGGAAATTGATAAACGCTTGGAGTTAGTGGTTAATGGAGAAATGAATAAAGATCTTATTGTTTTAGGGTCATCAAGAGGTGCTGGTAATATTTTAGCTGGGCAATTACAAAAAGAGTTAGGTATAGCATCTTTTAATTTGTCATATCAAGGCACTAATATAGAATTTCATGATTTCATTTTATCTACACTTTTAAAATATAATAAAGCTCCAAAAAAAATACTTTTATCTATAGATAGTCCTCATGCTTTTTTTAAAGAAAAATCTTTAGACTTTAGAGTAGATCCTTTAAAACCATTGGCTGCTAATAATTATATTAATAACGAACTAATTAAAAGAGGAGAGAATAGTTTATTATCAAAATTGTTTTATTTAGGGAGAATTACTAAAAGTAATTTCAACTTTAAACAAAAAAAGAACAGACTTAATAACCCAATAAATAAATATGGTTCTATGCCATTGCTTGGTGAGAATAATGAAACATTAAATTTTGATAATAAGTTAATAGATTATAACTTGATTCTAGAGTCTAAAGAAAAATTGAAAGCGTTTGAGCATATTCAAAAACTTTGTGAGATAAATGATATTGAATTGATTTGTGTTTTTTCGCCAAGTTTTAGAATATTTCATAGAGAATTTCTACAGCGATTTGAAACATTATTATTGCCAGAGAATAAACTCTTTATATATGATTTAGAGAGAAATATTTATACGGATGCAAATTATTTTTATGATAATGCACATTTGAATATTACAGGAGCAAAACTATTTACTTCAGAATTGAGTTCTTTTTTAAGTGAAAAATAAAAATCCTTTATAATTTTACCTTTTATCCTGCTTTTTAGCTATTTCATCGCTAAAAAATGTATTTTAGCAGAAATGAACCTTATTAATATTTATACAGTAAGATGAAAAAAATTGGCTTTATCCCATTACGTAAAGGCTCAAAAGGTATTTTTAATAAAAACAAGCGTAAAATGGCTGGAAGACCTTTGTATACTTGGGTTTTAGGAGAAGCTATATTTTCAGATTTAGACGAAGTTTATATATATACAGATGATCAAGATATTATTGATTTTGTAACTAGAGAGTATCATTGGACTAATAAGGTAAAAGCGCTGTTAAGAAGTGATGAAAGCGCAAACGACACTGCTTCTACAGAAATGGCAATGTTAGAGTTTTGTGATAAAATCGATTATGACTTTGATATATTTTGCTTACTTCAAGCAACATCACCATTTACAAGACGAAATGATATTAATAATTGTTTATCTCAATTTGATGAAGGTTATGACTCTGCATTAACTGTTGTGAATACACATCGTTTTTTGTGGAATAAAGATGGCACACCAATAAATTATGATCCATTAAAAAGACCAAGGCGTCAAGATTTTGAAGGGTTATTAGTGGAAAATGGAGCTGTTTATACAACAACAAAAGAAACATTACAACAACATAAAAACAGAATAGGAAAGAAAACCGCTATTGTGAAAATGCCTGAAGATTCTTTATTAGAAATAGATTCAGAAAATGATTGGATTGCAGTAGAACAGTTGCTGATAGAACGTCAAAAAAGAGCTAAAGAACCTGCAAAAATCACACATGTAGTTTTGGATGTTGATGGTGTATTTACAGATGGTACAATAACATATACTAAAAATGGAGAGCATACTAAAAGTTTTGATATGCGAGATGGTATGGGGTTAGAAATTTTGCGTCAGTTTGGAGTAGAAGTCATAGTAATGACTTCTGAGCAATCAGAGTTAGTTGCTAAACGTATGGAAAAACTAAAAATTGAAAATGTATACTTAGGTGTTAAAGATAAGTACAGCTTACTTCAAAATATATTAAAAGAAGAAAACTTATCCATAAATAATTTTGCTTATTTAGGTGACGATGTTAACGATTTAACAAATATATGTTCAGTTGGCTGGTCTTTAGCTCCAAGCAATGCAACAGATATAGTAAAACAACATGCAGATATAGTTTTGTCTAAGCCTTCTGGAGGAGGAGCAATTAGAGAAGCTTGCCAGTTTATAATGAATTATAATAAAAGATTTTAAGACCCTATGAAATCCTATAAAAAACCATATGTTATTGCTGAAATAGGTTGTAACCATAAAGGTGAAATGACACTAGCTAAAGAGCTAATTAAAGTCGCTAAAATATTTTGTAATGTTGATGCTGTAAAATTTCAAAAGCGCCACAATAAAGAGTTATTGACTGAAGAACAGTATAATCAACCACATCCAAATCCCATAAATTCTTATGGCAATACCTATGGAGCGCATAGAGAATTTTTAGAATTTGATCTAGAACAACATAGAGAATTAAAAGCATATTGTAAAGAAATAGGATTAACCTATTCTACATCAGTTTGGGATGTAACCTCTGCAAAAGAAATAGTATCGTTACAACCAGAATTTATTAAAATACCATCAGCATGCAATAACAATATTGCCATGTTAGAATGGTTATGTGAAAACTATCAAGGAGAGCTTCACATTTCTACAGGAATGACTACTAAAGATGAAATAGAAGATTTAGTAACTCTATTTAAAAATCACAATAGAAATAAAGACCTGGTACTATATAATTGTACATCAGGATATCCAGTGCCATTTGAAGATGTCTGCCTTTTAGATATTAATTTATTATTAGATAAATATAAAAATGATGTAAAACACATTGGGTTTTCTGGTCATCATTTGGGGATAGCTGTAGATATAGCCGCTTATACTTTAGGTGCTAATATCATAGAAAGACATTATACTATAGATCGTACTTGGAAAGGTACAGATCATGCCGCATCATTAGAACCAATGGGATTGCGTAAATTATCTAGAGATTTAAATGCAGTTTATAAAGCATTAGCTTATAAAAGTCAAGATATTTTACCGATAGAACAAGTACAGCGTGATAAATTAAAAAATCAAAAAGGATAAGGTTTTAGAATGAAAAAAAAAGTATTCGTTTTTTTTCCAGATGGTGTAGGTTTAAGAAACTTTGCATTTACAGAATTTAAAAATATTGGAGAACAAATGGATTTTGATATTCATTACTGGAACAATACTATTTTTTCATTAGAAGATAATTTAGGTTTTAATGAGGTTAAAATCGAAGATCATTCTGCTCATAAATTATTGCCAATTTATACCAGAGCTAGAAAACGTGCAGAATTAAATGTTTCAAGAGATAAATTTAATGATGCTGTTTATCCAACTTATAAATTTCCATTCAACTATAAAGGATTAAAAAACATTTTTAAAAGTTTATATACAAAGCTTTTGATTGGTTTATATTCTTCAGAAAAAGGTATTGTACATCTTCGAGAAAAAATAAATACTCTAGAACGTTCAACATCAAAATATAAATATTGTAAAGCGCAATTAGAAAAACACCAACCAGATTTAATATTTTGTACTACACAACGTTCAACGCAATCTATTAGCGCGTTATTGGCAGCTAAAGATTTAGGAATTCCAACGGTAGCCTTTGTGTACTCTTGGGATAATGTACCGAAAGCTATGCAAGTGGTAGAAACAGATTACTATTTTGTTTGGAGTGATTTAATGAAAGATGAAGTTTTAAAATACTATCCTTTTGTTAAAGAACATCAAGTTATTGTTACAGGAACACCTCAATTTGAGCCACATTATGATGATAGTTTAAAACAATCAAGAGAAGACTTTTGTAAAGAGCATAATTTAGATTATAACAAAAAATATATTTGTTATTCTGGAGATGATGAAACTACATCACCATTAGATCAATATTATTTAGAAGATTTAGCAAATGCTGTTAAAAGTTTGAATGATAAAGGAGAAAATTTAGGTATTATATATAGAAAATGTCCTGTTGATTTCACCTCAAGATATGATACTGTAATTAAAGCAAATAAAGATATTATAGAAGTGATTGACCCTATTTGGAAACAAGTAGGGGATCAATGGAATCAAGTTCTACCAGTAAAAGAAGATTTTAAACTTTTGTATAATGTATGTGAACATAGTGAGTTTGTCACTAATGTATGTTCTTCAACGGTTTTTGATTTTGTAACACATCATAAATCATGTATTTATTATAATTACGAACAACCACAGCTAAACAAAGGAATTCGTGATATAGGTCAGAATTATAAATATGTGCATTTTAGATCTATGCCAAGCCAAGAGGCAGCTGTATTTTGTACTGATAAAAAAGATTTAGAAAATATTGTAGATAGTATTTTAAAAAATGAAACCTCAAATGTAAAAGAAGGTTTAAAATGGTTTGAAATTGTATCAGGAAAGACTCCAGCAGAAGCTTCAAGCAATATATGGAATGCTATTAATTCAATTTTAAATAGTAATTAAAATGAAAGATGATACGATAGATTATTATAAAAAAATTGAAACTGATTTTTTAGTACAAGAGGATGATATTTTTCGTTTTGGTAGTTTAGATGATGGTGGTTATCATTTAAAACCATCGACCTTACAGCGTTCAGAAGTTTTATTTAGTGGTGGAATTTCTTCAAATTTGGAATTTGAATATGATGCGTTTCGCTTTAATCCTAAGCTTAAAATTTTAATGATAGATCCCACTATTTCGGGATTCAAATTACTATTAAAAGGTTTAGTGCGATTATTCTTTAAAAAACGTGATAAAATCAGATATCTTTTCAATGCCTTAATGTTTAATTATTTAATTAGAACAAACCGTTGTAAGCATTTAAAATTATGGTTAAATAAAGAACAATCTATTTTAAAATTGTTAAATGCTAATTTTAAAATGAATAAAAATGTAGTATTAAAATTAGATATTGAAGGAAGTGAATATGATTTACTAGATGAAATTCTTGAACATCAAAATGCATTTATCGCCATGGTTTTTGAATTTCATGATTTGCATATTAGACATAACCTTGTTTATGATTTTATTGGAAAATGTGCTTCGTTTAAGTTAATACATTTAAATATAAATCCTTCTGGTGGTTTTGATAAGCAAAATAGACCTAAGTGTATTGAAATTAGTTTGGAAAGAATTTAATAATAAATAGTTAATGCATATTGGCTTAATCACATCAGAATACCCACATCCTAGAGTTACTCATGCTGCCGGTATTGCTACGAGTATTAAAAACTTAGCAATTACTTTAGTTAAAAAAAATATTACAGTAACGGTATTTGTTTATTCTCAAAAAGAAAATGCTATAATAGAAGATGAAGGCGTAACTATTCATTTAATTTCAAATAAAAAATTTGCATTTTTAGCTTGGTATAAATACCGTAAGTATCTTCAAAATTATATTAATCAAATTGTTGTAAAAGAAACAATAGGCGTTTTAGAAGCACCTGATTGGACGGGTATTACTGCTTTTATGAAATTTAAAATACCATTAGTGATTCGTTTTCATGGTAGTGATGCTTATTTCTGTAAGTTAGATAATAGAAAACAGAAATTTAAAAATTTTGTATTTGAAAAAATGGCTCTAAAAAAAGCGTCAGCTTTTATTGCTCCTTCTGCCTATGCAGGGATTGAAACTCAAAAAATATTTAAATTAGATAAAAACAAGGTTAAAGTTATACGCCATGGTTTGAAATTAGAGAATTTTGTAAACGAAACTCCAGCCATTTTTGATAAAGACACAATACTCTATATAGGAACTATAATCAGAAAAAAAGGAGTGCTTGAATTGGCACAAATATTTAATAGGGTTATAGAAGAAAAACCATCTGCTAAATTAATTTTAATAGGCAGAGATGCACCAGATATTAAAACAGGTAATGCATCTACTTATACGTTAATGCAAACATTCTTTTCAAAGAAAGCGAAACAACAGGTGAACTATCTAGGTGAAATACCTTACTTAGAGGTTAAAAATTACATTAAAAATGCACATATATGTACATTTTCATCTTTTGCAGAAACTTTAGGAATGGTGACTATAGAGTCTATGGCTTTACAAAAACCAGTAGTAAATACAAGTATAGGTTGGGCACAAGAGCTTATAGATGACACTGTAAATGGGTATTTAGTACACCCTACTAAAATTGAACAATACGCAGAACGGATATTAAATCTTTTAAACAATGAGACTTTGTGTTTAACTATTGGTAAAGCAGCGAGGAAGAAAGTAGAAAAACGATTTAATATTGATGATATCGTTAATGAAAATATAGCTTATTACAACAAGATTGTATCTGAAAATAATTAAAAGTTAATGATTGTAAAAGCAATTAAAAAAAGACTTAGAAAGGGTTACAAAAAAATAATTTTCTTTTGGAATTATAAAAGGCAGTTAACTTTAAAAAAACATAGAAGTAAAAAACGTATTGTTATTTGTTTTGACGGTATTTTTCCTCATGGAGGATTAGTTGATCGATTAAAAGGAATTATATCTTTTTATGAAATTGCAAAGATATTGGACTATGAATTTTATATTCAATTTGATAATCCATTTAATTTAGATGCATTTTTAGAACCTAATATTGTAAATTGGTTAATAGATAGAAAAACTGTAAAATGGCATCCTTCAAAAACAAAATTTGTTTACGTTGTTAATGATTTTGATGCAAAACCATTAGAAATTATTAAAAAATCAAAAGCGGATACATTTATTATATATGCAAATATTGATTATTTAAATACATTTTATCCGTCTCAAGATACTGAGATTTTAGAGCATAAATGGAGAACTAGTTTTAATGAGTTATTTAAAAAAACAAAGCATCTTAATGATAGATTGAATCGTGTTGAAAATGAAAAATATATAGCACTTCATACACGGTTTACTAGTTTAATGGGTGACTTTGTAGATTCCTCGGTAAAAGTAATTTCAGAAGCACAAAAACAAAAACTATTAAACCAATTGCAAGCTGAAGTAAAACATATAATTGAGGTAGCAAATTATAAATGCTATGGGTTTTCAGATAGTATTCGTTTTTTAAACTATATAAAAGAAAAAGAGAATATTCATTTAGTAGAAGGAAATCCATTTCATATGGATAGCTTTAAAGAAGATTCAACTATAGATGCACATTTAAAAACATTATTAGATTTTTTTATGATAGCTAACAGTGAAGCTGTTTATTTTTTAAAAGTTGCTCCAATGTATCATAGTAGCTTTAGTAAGTATGCAGCAATAATTGGCAATAAACCTTTTAAAATGATTAGCAAATAGTCTATGATTTTAATAATACATGAAAATAATAGCGTATTAAAAGTTTTAGATGCAGAACAACAATTACTTGAAAACAGTCAAGTTGGAAATTCTGTAACTAAAGCACTTATACATATTACTGATGATAATCCAGATACATTAATCATTTGGTGTCATAAAGTTTATGAAGATTACTTAAATACTGAAGTACTGTCATCTGTATTTCATCATAAACGAGTATTTGCTTCATATAATCCAAATGACATAACATATTTACCTAAACAAATTGGTTATATAGAGCGTTCTTATTATGTAAAAGTTAAAAAAGATGTGACCTATCCTACGTGGCAAATGAGTAGTTTGGTTGGAGGAATTTATTCTGATGTATTAATAAATTTAAAAAAAGAGTTGAATGAAAATGATGAGTTTGATTATTTATTAAACTCATTAGGTAAAAGAGCGATGGTAGAAGGCTTGTTTTGTTATTCAGAACCTAAATTGCTTAAAGACAATAAAGTAATTAAATTAGAAACAAAACAAGCTTCTATATATGTGCTATTCAAGTTTGTAAAGCAACATTATAAATGGGTATGGGTATTTATGTTATGCTTAAGCTATATTGTTTTTCAGAAAAAAGTATCAAGCATTATTCCACTTTTTAAATCGCTTTTTTATAGACAACGAAATGATAGTTTTAACTTAGAACGTATTAAAATACAATCAACGCGTCAAATTATAGATCGTAAAACTGTCGATGTTATTATACCTACTATTGGGCGGAAAAAGTATTTATATAATGTGTTGAAAGATTTGTCTAGCCAAACACATTTGCCCAAAAATGTAATTATAGTAGAACAAAACCCAAAAAGTAATTCAACTTCAGAATTAGGATATTTAACTAGAGAAGAATGGCCGTTTAAAATCAAACATCAATTAATACATCAAACAGGTGTTTGTAATGCTAGAAATTTAGCATTACCAAACATAGAAAGCGATTGGTGTTTTCTGGCTGATGATGATATTAGGTTTAAAAATGATTTATTAGAAAAATCTTTAAAGAAGATAGAAACTTATGGTGTTTCTACCTTGAATTACCTTTGCTTACAAAAACATCAGAAGCAAACTTATTTTAAAATGGCGCAAACCACAGTATTTGGTGCTGGCTCTAGTTTAGTGAAAACAGATAACATTAAAAACTTAAAATTAGATATGGCTTTTGAGTTTGGTTTTGGTGAAGATGCAGATTTTGGAATGCAAATTCGTAATAATGGAAATGATGTTATTTTTATTCCAGATATTAAAATAATACATTTAAAAGCACCTATAGGAGGCTATAGAACAAAAGTAAAACAACTTTGGGATGATGAATCCATACAGCCTAAACCATCTCCAACAGTTCAGTTATTGTATCAAAGATATTTTACAAAGTATCAACTAAAGGGATATAAACTGTTACTATTTTTTAAACATTATAAGTCACAGTCTATTAAAAATCCATTTAAGTATATTAATTATTTTAATAAACAGTGGAATCAAAGTGAAATTTGGTCTAATAAGCTACAAGAACAAAATGCTTAAATTATATACAGATATGAAATTTTTGACGGAAACACATCGACGAGATGTATTTCCGTTATTATTTGATTTAGTATATAAAAAAAATGAAGATTTATTACAATATTATCAATTAGTTGATGCTATAACAGAATCTGATATTGTTGTGTTTCCTATTGATTATGTGAAATTTTTAAAATTTAAACCTGAATTTTCAAACCTACAGTATTTAGCAAGAAAACATAATAAACAAATTTGGATTCATACTGCTGGAGATTATGGGTTTACTAATTATATAAAAAATAGCTACACATTTAGATTAAGTGGTTTTGATAGCAAGCTAAGTGATTCTACTTATATCATGCCATCCTTTATTAATGATCCTTATTTAGTCCAATTATCAAAAGGTTTTACCGTTATAAAAAAAGAAGTGAAGCCTAGTATTGGGTTTGTCGGTCATGCGCAATTAGGGTTTTCAAAATACTTAAAAGAGTATTTTAGTTACTTAAAATGCGTGATTAAAAGAAATTTGAATTTACTCATAGCCGATAAACAATCATTCTATCCTTCAAGTATAAAGCGTGCTAACTATTTAATTAAATTTAAGTTGGTTAAAGAATTAAATACAAATTTTATATTAAGAGGTAATTATAGAGCAGGAGTACAAACTGAAATAGATAAACAAAAAACAACACAAGAGTTTTATGATAATATTTTTGATAATGCCTATACGTTTTGCAGTAGAGGTGTTGGGAATTTTTCAGTAAGATTTTATGAAACTTTAGCTGTAGGGAGAATACCTATTTTGCTAAATACGGATTGTAGGTTGCCATTGTCAAATAGTATAGATTGGACATCGCATTGTTTGATTTTAGAGGCTTCAAAAAAAGAATCTTTGATAACACAAATTTTAGATTTTCATAATTCTAAATCAGTACAGGAGTTTGAAGATATTCAAAAGAAGAATAGATTATTATGG
>CAZECB010000004.1:0-8280 GCA_964510745.1 uncultured Flavobacteriaceae bacterium
ACATCCCAAGTTTTAACACCTAAGGCTTCTCGGGCATAAAATTCATCCCACCCATTAGGTGTTATAAAACGTGTTAAATCTAATAACCCTTCATCAACCAAAGCGACCGTATAAGTCATTGCTTTTTTATTTTTTTCACTTACAGAAATAGTAATATCTTGCTCTGGACGTAATACTTCAGGCATCTTTAATTGAGGTTCTAACTTGGTAGTTTTATCTTCAACTGTAATTGGAATAACGCCATATAAGCGAATAGGTAAATCATTTTCTGTAACTGCGTGTGGTTGTAATAATGAAATATTAATAAACACATTAGGCGCCATTTGTTTTGTAATAGGAATAGTAGCTTTAGTTTCTCCTTGTTGTGTTTTTACCCAATTAGTTTGTAATACTTCTGTCCCATTTTCAACACTTACCAAAGCGCGTCCTTCAGTACCAGAAGGAAAGGTAATTGTTGCCGTTTCTCCAATGTTATAGGTTTCTTTATCAGAAGAGAATACTAACATTTTAGCAGCTTCTTTATTGTTGCCTGCACCTTGACGTTTCCACCAATTTCTATAAAAATAAGTGGTTTTTCCTGTTGCATGACCACTTACAGGGTCAGTAATTCTGATTAAATAACGCCCACTTTCATTTTCAGGAACATTAATTTTAAAATTCGCTTCACCTTTAGCATTGGTATTGATTGTTTTTGTCATAAATGGTGTGCGATAACTATCCGATTGGTAAGATGCTAAATCGTCATAAGACGAACTCCACCACCAACGCCATTTGACTTGGTATACTTTTAGTTCTAAATTATCTCGTTGAATAGGTTTTCCTTCCGCATCTACAACCACTAAATCAAATTGATGGTCTTCATCTGTGTAATACGAATCATATGCTCTTGCCTTAGGAGAACGCAATCCTACAAAAGAAGTATAAGGCGCATACGGTTTGCTAAAAGCATCGATAGAAAAATCACCTCCATTTTCAAATGCACGTGTTAAAAAAGAAACATTTAGCATTCCAGGAGCATTGTTTACTATATTTATTTTTTTATCAATTTTAGCAATTCCTTCACTATTGGTATTACCTTCAAAAAGCGTAATTTCTTCAGTTTGAAAGCGTCTAACGGGGTCATTAAATATATATTTTGGATAATTTTTAAAAGCGGTTGAAGTGCTATTAAATTTTGCTTTAATTTCTGCTTTTATATTTTTTGCAGGTGCTCCATGAAGCCAATTAACTTTTAATTCACTATTTAAAGGTTTTGTACTTGTTAATACTTCATCTTCAAAATCGATTTTAATTTTTAAACGATTAGGCTTAATAGTTTCTACTTTTAAAGATTTATAAAATGTAGCTCCTCCAACAGATACTTTTGCATTCCAGTTTCCAGTTTTATCTTCAGAAGCAGTTGGTACAGAAAATCGATAAAAATTATTAAGTCCTTCACGTTGTACATTTTTATAGGTAAGCTTTCCGTTAGCATCAGTTACCTCTAATTTTACAGGATGATTTTTAGGTAATTTATTCGCATTATCATTTAACATAAAAGTTAAATGAATAGAATCTCCAGGTCGCCAAACACCTCGTTCTCCATAAATAAAGCCTTTTAATCCACGTTGCAATGTTTTTCCAGAGACATTGAATTTACTTAATGATAATGAGTTTCCATCATCAAGCTTAATGTAAGTTGTATTATCTCCTTTTGAAATAATAGCAAAAGACGCATAATTATCAGCGTCTATAATAGCTAATCCATCTTTATTAGTAGTAGTTTTAGATATAGATTGTTGTTGGAAATTAAATATTTCAATAGTTGCATTAGCTTCCGGATTGGTATTTAAAATATTGGTAACTGCAAAATAATAAGATGAATTATTACCACGTTTAACAATCGCGCCAAGGTTTGAAGCAATTAAATTGCTAGTAACAATTCGGCCTTGGTTATAATAAGCATCATGACAAGGATTATCTTGTTCTTGCCAATTATAATTGTAATTACGGTATTCATAAATTAAATTATCCCAATAAACCTCTTCTCTTAAATCTTCATCAGAAATATCACTTTCAGTTCTAGTGTCACTATCATAATCATCAGAAGTATTTGAAGTATCATCACAATTATAAACTACGTACGCTTTTTTAAAGCTTAACTCTACACGATAAATGGCACCTTTATCTGCGTTAAATAATTTAGAAAGATCAATAGAATAAGCTTTCCACCGTCCTGTGTTCTCTTCTTCATTTTCAATAAGACGAATAGTTTTTTTAGCCACACGACGACCTACACGTTTAATATCATAATCATTACCCCCAGTAAAATTGCTGCTTTGTAAAAATTGAAGTACATTATTTCCGAATACTTTAATGATACGAACATCAACTGCTTTTAAGTTTACAGCTTCAAAATTATATTTTAAATCTTGAGAGTTGGGTAAAATTCCAGCGCCAGTAATTGAACGAACGCTTGGTTTTAATTCTTCAAATGAAATTAATTCTGAAAAAGGTGTTTTTAGTTTGAAATTCTCAGTATTTCTGATACCCTGAAAAACATCAATTTGTAAATTACCCATTACACGAGTACCTGGATAAACTTTAAGTACATTCCCATCGACAATAAATTTTGGGTTTTTTGTATTTTGTATAGATACCAAACCATCAAAATTCTGCTGTTTTTTTAATGGATCTGAAAAATTAATAGATAAATATTGCTCTGGAGATTGAACAACATCAACATCAACTATGGTAAAGTTATTGATTCCAGGAATAGAAATCGTATTTTCACCTTTGCTTTTAGATTGAATAGGTTTGCCATTCCATTTCACATTAATTTTTGAATCATCAATTAAGCGATGAATACTGTCAATTTTAAATTCGAAAATTCGCGATTTATTATAAGATTCATTCCATTTTATAGCTAATGATTTTTTGTTTTGTGAGGTTTCAATAAGCTGCTTTACAGTTTCAAAAGGAGTTACATCTGCTAAACGAATAACACCTTCTAGATATTGCCACTCTTTGCTATATGACTGTAAACTATTAGTGTTTACCGTAAAATTAGGAGTAATAGTTTTAAATTTAAAAGTATAATTTTTAAATTCAGAAGGCACACCAGAATAGAGTTTTTTCAACTTAACAGAAACGGTATATTCTGTATCAGGGTTTAAAGTAGAGCTAGGAACAAAGCTGAAACTATGTGTGTTTTTAGCAATTAATTTCCCATCTACTTTAGGAGAAATACTAAAGATATCATCTAAAATTTCTTGGCCAGAAGTCCATGCTTCAACTTCTTTTACTAAACTAATTTGAATAGGTTCAACTACTGAAACTCGACCAGCAGTAGTTCGGGTTATATAGTCTTTAAATCGAAATAAATTATCTGTTGTAGTCTCTTTTTTTTTACAAGATAAAGTTGCTGATAAAATTAAAAAAGCGATAATAAAAATGGATTTAAACTTCATAAGATTGATGGTTTTAGATGAAAATGAACTCTTAAAAGAAACGTAAACTATTTCTTGTTAATTAAGATACGCTCATTTTTAATAATTTAGATTTTTAGCAACTGTTAAAATTCTCTTAAGCTTAAAATTACAATTTTTTTAAAATTAAAGCATATAATGTAAGTAACTTTTATATGTATCTTCGTAACAGAAATAAATTTAATAATAAACTGATAATTTATGGGAGCAATTGCTACCGATTTTGGCATAAAAAATGCACTTAAAACTTTAGGTGTTGATGATATAAATGAAGGAACTTCTACGGGGTCAAATCATTTTCCTCCCGATAGCTATCGGGGCGGAGATATTATAGAATCCTATTCACCAGTTGATGGGCAATTAATAGGAAAAGTAAAAACGACGACCAAAGCAGGTTACGACCAAGTAATGACCACTGCTACATCAGCATTTAAAACTTGGAGAACAATGCCAGCACCTCAGCGTGGTGAAATTGTACGTCAGTTTGGAGAGAAACTTCGAGAGAAAAAAGAAGCACTAGGGAAATTAGTATCTTATGAAATGGGTAAAAGCTACCAAGAAGGGTTAGGTGAAGTTCAAGAGATGATTGATATCTGTGATTTTGCTGTTGGTTTATCACGCCAATTACATGGACTTACTATGCATAGTGAGCGTCCAGGGCACCGTATGTATGAGCAATATCATTCACTAGGAGTTGTGGGGATTATTTCAGCATTTAATTTTCCTGTAGCTGTTTGGGCATGGAATACAGCTTTAGCGTGGGTTTGTGGTGATGTTTGTGTGTGGAAACCAAGTGAAAAGACACCTATTTGTGGTGTAGCGTGTCAAAATATAGTTGCAGAAGTATTTGCTGCTAATCATTTACCAGAAGGTATTTGTAATTTAATAAATGGTGATTATCGTGTTGGAGAATTAATGACTACTGATACGAGGGTGCCATTAATTTCTGCTACAGGCTCTACTAGAATGGGTAAAATTGTAGCACAAGCAGTAGCAGCGCGTTTAGGAAAATCATTATTAGAATTAGGTGGAAACAATGCCATTATTGTAACGCCTGATGCAGATATAAAAATGACAATTATTGGAGCTGTTTTTGGAGCTGTTGGTACTGCAGGACAACGCTGTACTTCAACAAGGCGTTTAATTATACATGATAGTATTTATGATAAAGTAAAAAATGCTATCGTTGATGCTTATGAGCAATTACGAATAGGAAATCCATTAGATGAAAATAACCATGTAGGTCCATTGATTGATATGAATGCTGTAAATATGTATAATGAAGCTCTTAAAAAAGTAGTTGAAGAAGGCGGAACTATTGTTGTTGAAGGTGAAGTGTTTTCTGGTGAAGGATATGAAAGTGGGTGTTATGTAAAACCAGCAATTGCCGAAGCTGAAGCGCATTATAAAATTGTACAACATGAAACATTTGCCCCTGTATTATACTTGTTAAAATACTCAGGAGGTGTTGAAAATGCAATTGCACAACAAAATGAAGTTGCTCAAGGTTTATCTTCAGCAATTATGACCAATAATTTACGTGAAGCAGAACGATTCTTGTCTGTTGCAGGGTCTGACTGCGGAATTGCAAATGTGAATATAGGCACTTCAGGCGCTGAAATTGGAGGTGCTTTTGGAGGTGAAAAAGAAACCGGTGGCGGTCGTGAATCTGGTTCTGATGCTTGGAAAGTATATATGAGACGTCAAACCAATACCATTAACTACACAACAGAGTTACCTTTAGCGCAAGGGATTAAATTTGATTTATAGTAAAATTAAAATAGCTATATTTTTTATAAAGCCTACTTCATTTGAAGTGGGTTTTTTATTAAAAAAATAATATATTTCGTTATTAAAAACATTAAAAAATAAGTAATTGTTAATATTATTAAAAAAATAATTTTAAATTAGTATCTATTTAACATTTAAAAACCATTCAAAATGAGTAAAAAAATGTCTTACCTTTTAGGTATTTTACTCACTATTATTATTGGTACATTATTGTATTGCTATTTATGTGATACTTGCAATTGCAGACTTATTTTGAATTCTGTTACGTCTAATGATACCAATACTATAGTTGAGACTCCAGATCAAGATCTAGATCTGGATGCTAAAGCAGACACTTTAGGAGCTGGTAATCCGTTTATAATTAATGATGCTAATGGCACATTAAATATAAATAGCAATGACAATTTTAATTTTAATGTTTCAAGTTTTTCAGTAATAAGACCTGTATCTTTTGATGTAGATGAGGGTATTGATAAAGTTAGAACATATTTAGAAGAGCATTCATCTAAATCTATTGAAATTACAGGTTTTTACAAATCTGATGAAGTGAATAATTCTGCATATCCTAATTTAGGGATCGCTAGAGCAAATTCTACTAAAAATTATTTGGTTACAAAAGGACTACCTTCAAATAGAATTAATACTAGAGGAGCATTAAATGATGATTTAATACCTAATGCAGATAGTATTTATGAAGGTCCATTAAATTTTACCATTTCAGAAGTTGATTCTGGAGGTGAAGATTTAGATGCTTTAGCCGAAAAAATAAAAGCAAACCCTTTAATTCTGTATTTTGATAATGCTGAAACATCAATTGATTTAACAGCTGCTCAACGACAAAAAATTGTAGATATCTCTACTTATATAGACAAAGCAGATGATGGAAAAGTTATCGTTACTGGGCATACTGATAATACAGGCAGACGAATAACAAACCTTAGGGTTAGTCAAGGACGTGCCAATTTTGCTAAAGCATATTTAGTTGAAAATGGAATTTTAGAATCAAAAATTATAACAACGGCTGTAGGTCCAGATACTCCAATAGCAACAAATGCTACTGAAGAAGGACGTGCTAAAAACAGGCGTGTAGAAGTAACAATTAACTAACTAAAAACAAATATATATTATGGATTTGTGTATTTTAATCCCAGCAATAGTAGGACTTATATGTGCAATACTTGGATATTTACTTGGTAGATTATTCGGAAGCAATAACTCAAATACAGATGATATTGATGATTGCATGAAAAGAAATGCTAAGCTTGAAACAGATTTAAAAGCATGTCAAAGTAAATTATCTATGGCATCATCAATATCTAATACTACTGCTTCACCACCACCATCACCTAATATAGGATCTTCATTTGCTGCATCTGAGAATAGTGCTATAGTATTTGATGGGGACGCTGCAAAAGCAGTATTTGGAAAGAAAATAAAACAAGATGATTTAAAATTAGTTGAAGGTATTGGTCCAAAAATAGAGCAATTATTTCATAATCATGGTGTCACTACTTGGAAAGCATTATCAGAATGTAGTGTAGATAAATGTCAAAACGTTTTAAATAGTGGTGGAGATCGCTATAAAATGCATAAACCTGGGACTTGGCCACGACAGGCAAAATTAGCTTCTGAAGGTAAATGGCAAGAACTATTAGATTGGCAAGATAAACTTGATGGAGGGAAATAATAATAATATAATATACCACTTATGTTTAGAAAAAAGGCACAGTTTTAAATTTAAAACTGTGCCTTTTTTATTATGTAATTAAACACATTAAAGTTCCTGTTAATAGTAAACAATATATACTTTGAAAGAGAGATTAAATCTATAACACATGAAATGATTTCAAATGTTAAAAAAAGAAAACCCTGCCTTATCAAATACATGATAAAAACAGAGTTTTTAATGTTAGTTAATAGCAATTAACACATTGTAAATGTAGGAGTTATGTTAGTGTTGTTATAAAAAACTATATGAACAGCAAATATTTAAGTATGAATGACATGCTTTACTTATAAACTGTAAATTTTAATAGATTAACTGTATTTCACTTTTCTTAAAATGCGCATAGATTCTTTAAAATGATTATAAACAGATGTATTATATACTTTTAAAAAAGGTTTTGCTTCAATAAGTTTATCAATAGCATCATGAAATAGGTTAAGATAACAGATTAGATAACTTGCAGGTAAGTTTATTAAATCAACTTCTTCATTTTTAGTAAGTGAGATGCGTTTTTTAAGTTTTTCTAAAATACTATTGTTAGTATTATAAATATGATGTAAAACACGTTTGTCATACTGTGGGGCTTCAAACAATAAATTTGAAGTGATGTTATAACTCGCATTATTATTAAAATGAATTAAAGTTTCTTCTAACGGATAATATTTAAATGAATTTTGAAACCCTAAGTTGACATACTCTACTATTTTAAATGTATGATTATCATAAGAGATAGAGACTTCATCTAATGTTGAAAAAAATAAACGTACCTGCTCGTTAATCAATTCTATATCTACTCTAGAAAAGAAAGTTTCATCTTTTACCACTTTTCGTTGCCCCGACCAACAAACCACAAAATATTCTTTAAACACTTTGTATTGAGGCTCATAATCTTGACGCTTATTCATAAAATCAAAAACCCCATCTAAAGTATGTTGGATATTGTTTTGAGCATGATTTTCTATAGCTTCAACAATTTTAGAATTAACATCTTTTATTTCAATATCAAATACCTTAGGCATACTAATACTACCATCTCTAAAAAATACAGAGCCTCCATAATATTTCCATATATTTTTTCGGAGAGATGTAATGCTATCATTAGCCCTTATAGTTACTAAGCCAACTACTTTATCATCTGGTAAATGTGGAAAAGGAATATTTTCATATTGAACAATAGGTGGATTAGCTAAATAGGCGTTAATGAGATTTTGAATTTTACTGTCATCAAAAAAATCAACGCCTATAATTTTATTGTCTTCATCTTCAACACCAATAACAATGAAAGAATTGTTTTTA
>CAZECB010000004.1:8290-15498 GCA_964510745.1 uncultured Flavobacteriaceae bacterium
AAGGCACAGATATGTTTTAAAAACTTTGCTTTTCCTTCTTTTACTCCAATAGATATTTTTCGCTTTTTATCATAAAAACTATTCTCATCATTATGAGCCAATAGGTTTTTGATAAGTAAGCGCTTGTTGATCATATTTATCTCCCATGAAAATGGGAGCCTCATCATTTAAAATCTATAATTCTTTTTTAACTATTGTTGAAGATGCTTGTGCAGTACAAAACACCAATACATCAGCAATATTTACATGTGGTGGTCTAGAAATTGCAAACTGTATAATCTCTGCAATATCCTCTGCTTGTAATGCTTTATACCCTTTATAAACACCATCAGCAACAGCATCACCTTTAAACCTAACTTGAGAAAATTCGGTTTCTACCAAGCCAGGATTTATTGTACCTACTTTTATCCCATAAGGATTTAAATCAATTCGCATCCCTTCAGAAATAGCTACTACAGCATGTTTACTTCCGCAGTATACATTTCCTTTAGGATATACTTCTTTTCCTGCCGAAGACCCAATATTTATAATATGTCCTGATTGACGCTCTGTCATTTGAGGGATAATCGCTTTACTGACATATAACAACCCTTTCACGTTGATATCCATCATAGCATCCCAATCGTCTAAATCTCCATCTTGTATGGGGTCTAATCCATGGGCATTACCAGCATTATTGATGAGGATATCTATTTTTTTAAACGCTTCAGGGAGCATATTTATAGCATTAAAAACAGCAGTTTTATCACGTACATCAAAATTTAAAATATGCACATTGGTTTGTTTTTCTAAATCTGTTTTTATAGTGTTTAAACGCTCTTGACGCCTACCACATAGTATTAAATTAATACTGTGTTTTGCAAGTTCATGAGCGGTTGCTCGACCTATTCCACTGGTAGCTCCAGTTATTAATGCTGTTTTTGTCATATTTAAGTAAATTATGGATTTAAAATTAAAGAACTAAATAATCATAAACTCTTATTAATACTACAAGTTTTAACCAATTATTAACAGCGAAGCAAAAAAAAAATTAACAATTTGCGATGTTGAAAAATGCGTATTATATTGACGCCTCAAAAAAATTGAATAATGATAGACGAAACCAGTACAATTGACATTAAATCTATTAATGAAAAAATAGAAAAAGAAAGTGCTTTTGTTGATTTACTAACCATGGAGATGAACAAGGTTATTGTTGGTCAAAAATATATGATTGAACGCTTATTGATAGGGTTATTAGGTCAAGGACATATTTTATTAGAAGGTGTCCCTGGACTAGCAAAAACATTAGCCATTAATACCTTATCACAAGCTGTAGATGGGAGTTTTAGTAGAATTCAGTTTACACCAGATTTATTGCCTGCCGATGTTGTAGGGACATTAATTTATAATATAAAAGAAAACGATTTTTCTATAAAAAAGGGACCGATTTTCGCCAATTTTGTGTTGGCAGATGAGATTAATAGAGCCCCAGCAAAAGTGCAATCTGCTTTATTAGAAGCAATGCAAGAAAAACAAGTTACTATTGGCGACGAAACATTTATTTTAGACAAACCATTTTTAGTAATGGCAACTCAAAATCCAGTAGAGCAAGAAGGAACATATCCCTTACCAGAAGCACAAGTAGACCGTTTTATGTTAAAAACGGTAATTGATTACCCAAAACTAGATGAAGAGCAATTAATTATTCGCGCTAATCTTAAAGGTGCTTTTGAAAAAGTAAACCCAGTAGTTTCTGTTGAGCAAATCATTAAGGCACAAAAAGCAGTTCGTGAAGTGTATATGGATGAGAAAATTGAAAAATACATTCTTGATATTATTTTTGCAACACGTTATCCTGAAAAATATAAATTAGCAGAATTAAAACCATTAATATCTTTTGGAGCTTCTCCTCGTGGAAGTATAAATTTAGCCTTAGCAGCAAAAAGTTATGCCTTTATAAAACGAAGAGGTTATGTAATACCTGAAGATGTGCGTGCTGTAATTTATGATGTATTACGTCACAGAATTGGAATTACTTATGAAGCTGAAGCTGAAAACATTACTTCTGAAGAAATCATCAGTAAAATTGTAAATGAAATTGAAGTACCATAGTTGTCATTCTTGCGAAGGCAAGAATCTCATCATTATTACTTACATTATAGATGATTCCGTATCAAATACGGAATGACAAATTAGAAAATGGATACTAAAGAATTACTAAAAAAAGTACGAAAAATTGAGATCAAGACACGACGATTGTCTGATCATATTTTTGGTGGTGAATATCACTCGACCTTCAAAGGAAGAGGGATGACTTTTAGTGAAGTACGTCAGTATCAATTTGGTGACGATGTACGTAATATAGATTGGAATGTAACTGCTCGTACTAATGAACCTTATATAAAAGTATTTGAGGAAGAACGCGAGTTGACTATGATGTTAATGGTTGATATTTCGGGCTCTGAGCTTTTTGGTACAGATGAACAATTTAAAAATGAAATTGTTACAGAAATTGCAGCGACATTGGCATTTTCAGCGACTCAAAATAATGATAAAATTGGATTAATTTTGTTTTCAGATGTTGTAGAACTCTATATTCCACCTAAAAAAGGACGCTCTCATGTATTACGCATTATTCGTGAGTTAATAGAGTTTAAGCCTAAAAGTAAGCAAACCAATTTTGCAGAAGCTCTAAAGTTTTTATCAAGTGTTATGAAAAAGAAAGCTATTGTTTTTGTGCTTTCAGATTTTATCACTGAAGATTATCAACAAACACTTAAAATTGCAGCAAAGCGACATGACATTACAGGAATAAGAGTTTATGATAAACATGAAGAGTCCATCCCTAATTTAGGAATGGTACAAATGCAAGATGAAGAAACAGGAGAATTATTACTTGTAAATACAGCGTCCAGAAAAGTACGAGATAACTATAGCAAATTCTATCAAGATAAAGTCTCTTATTACAAAGAAAGTTTTAATAAATCAGGAGCAGGGAGTATAGATAGTCGTGTGGATGAGAGTTATGTGAAAAAACTATTAGGATATTTTAAAAGACGAGGGTAAAATATTTATGATTGATAAATTAAAATTTATAAAAGATAAAAAGAATAAAACCACATCATATTTTGATGGTCGAGGGTGCGTCTATTTATCTATATTCTTTTTTCTTTTTTCTTTTTTTTCATTTGCACAAGTAAAATCATCTATTGACTCTACTACTATTAAAATAGGAGAAGAAATTACTTATAAAATAGAAGTGGCTACAGATACCACTAATTTGATAGTATTTCCTGAAGGGCAAACATTTTTACCTTTAGAAGTTATAGAATCCTATAAAACAGATACAACTTTAATTAATTCAAAATACCAATTAATTAAGCGTTATGGATTAACACAGTTTGATTCTGGAGCTTATACTATCCCGCCTCAAAAAATACTTGTTGGAAGTAAAGAGTTTTTTACAGATTCATTACGTGTTGAAGTAAATACAGTAGTTGTAGATACTACTAAACAAGGGTTGTATGACATTAAGCCTATTTTAAGTATAGATAAAAACCCAAGTAAGTGGTGGTTATATACGTTACTCATTCTTTTAATATTAGCTGCACTTACATTTTTACTGTATTGGTTTGTTTGGAGAGAAAAACTGTTGACTGAAGAAGAAAAAGTAGCTTTACTTCCACCTTATGAACGTGCTAAATTAGCATTGCAAGAGCTAGATAACTCTAGTTATTTAGAGCATGAAGAAATAAAAGAATACTATTCAGAATTAACAGGGATTATCAGAAAATATCTAGATGAAAAAGTCTATGATCGTTCTCTTGAAAGTACTACTGAAGAATTAGTAAGCAGATTAAAACTTCTTCGAGAAGGCAATCAAATTGATTTAGATAAAGACACCATTAAAAATATAGAAAGTATTTTACGCAGAGCTGATTTGGTGAAATTTGCAAAATCTAAACCAGATATTGAACTTGCTAAAATGGATATGAATGTAGTGGATTCTGAAATTGACCATGTTAAAGAATCACTTCCAGAACCTACTGAAGAAGAGCTTTTAGAAGACCTTAAGTATCAAGAAGAATTAGCAAGAAAACAAAAACGTAAAAAAATAATAATTACAGCAACAGTAGTAGGTGTATTATTAATAGGGACGTTTTTGGGATTTGGTTTTAAATATGGTTTTGGTTATGTGAAAGACACTATAGTTGGTCACCCTACCAAAAAACTATTAGAAAGTAAAGAGTGGGTGTTGAGTGAGTACGGTGCACCAGGAATAACTATATCTACTCCAAGAGTTTTAAGCCGAATAATACCAGAATTACCAGAAGATTTAGAAACTAAAATAGAGACTTCACAATTTTCATTTGCTGAATTGGTTGATCCAGTTTTTATCTCTGTAGCATCAACAAAATATACACTTCCTGAGCCAGATCCTAATTTACCAAAAGAAGAACAGCAACAACAAGTAAAACCAGAACAACTTATAGCTGCAGCTAGAGAAGCTGCTATTGCAAAATGGGAAAGCTTAGGGGCGGAAAATATCATCACAAAAAATGACCAATTTATAACACCAAATGGAGCTGAAGGACTAAAAACATTTGGAACAGGAAAATTCCCATCTAGAGGAGGACGAAAAAAAGAGGCAAATTATGCTATTTTCAGTTTTGCTTCAGAAAATATATTACAAATAATGACTTTAAAATGGAATGTAGAAGATCCATATGCTAATGATTTGACACAAAAAATCATAGATTCTATAGAATTAATAAAACTCGAAGAAGAAGATAAATAAATGTTAAACGGCATAGAATTTTTAAATAAACAGATGTTTTGGGCGCTTTTGCTAATCCCATTAGCTGTTCTATGGTATATCTTCAAAAATAGAGAACAAACACCTGAACTTAAAATATCGACTATAAAGGGATTTAAAACCAATCAATCTTGGCTCCCTAAGTTAAAACACCTCATGTTTGCATTACGTATATTGGCATTAGCATTTTTAATTACTGCATTAGCAAGACCTCAAACGGTTGAAGTGTCATCAAGAACAAAAACAACTCGAGGTATTGATATTGTGATTGCAATAGATGTCTCTGCAAGTATGTTGGCAAAAGACTTAAAACCAAATAGATTAGAAGCCCTTAAAAACGTAGCTACTGAGTTTATCTTGGGACGCCCTAATGATCGGATTGGCTTGGTAGAATATGCAGGAGAAAGTTATACAAAAACACCAATTACCAGTGATAAATCTATTGTATTAAGTTCTTTAAAAAGTGTAGAATACAATACCATTATTGATGGAGGCACAGCTATTGGCATGGGTTTAGCAACCTCTGTTAATCGTTTAAAAGATAGTAAAGCAAAAAGTAAAGTCATTATATTAATGACAGATGGTGAAAACAATGCTGGATTCATCGATCCAAAGACAGCAAGTGAACTTGCAGTTGAATATGGTATTAAAACATATACTATTGGCTTGGGAACAAATGGTATGGCATTATCGCCTATAAATTTATTAAATGGTAGACTTCAATATGGCAGAGTACAAGTTAAGATTGATGAGGAACTACTTAAAGAAATAGCGAGTGTTACAGGTGGAAAATATTTTAGAGCGAATAATAATAAAAAGCTAAAAGATATTTATGCAGAAATTAATAAGCTTGAAAAAACAGATGTTGAAGAGTTTAAGTTTTCTAATTACGAAGAAAAATATAGACCATTAGCAATTATTGCAATAGCGTTATTATTAATAGAAGTGTTATTACGCTTTACAATATTTAGAAGTTTTATTTAAAATATGTTTCAACAATTAGAAGAAAAAATATGGTTGTGGTTACTACTAATTATTCCAATAATAGTAGTGCTGTTCTTAGTGCTTCAAATATGGAAACGTCACACTCAAAAGAAATTTGCAAACAAAGCATTACTAAAGCGGTTGACGCCCAATAAATCATTATTCAAACCCATTTTAAAACTTATTGTATTAAGCTTAGCATTTGTTTGTATTACACTAGCATTAGTAAACCCTAAAATAGGAACAAAATTAGAAACTGTAAAGCGAGAAGGTGTAGATATTGTATTTGCAGTTGATGTCTCTAAAAGTATGTTAGCAGAAGATATTGCTCCTAATCGATTAGAAAAATCAAAACAATTAGTAACGCAAATTATTAATAATTTAGGAAGCGATCGTGTAGGTATCATTGCTTATGCAGGCAAAGCATTTCCACAGCTACCAATAACCACAGATTATGCTGCAGCAAAACTATTTTTGCAAAGCATGAATACAGATATATTATCATCTCAAGGAACCGCTATAGATCAGGCCATAGAACTAGCAAGGACTTATTATAATGATGAAGATCAAACCAACCGTGTTCTTATTATAATTTCAGATGGTGAAGATCATAATAATTTTGCTACAGGCATGGCACAAGAAGCAGCAGAAGAAGGCATTAAAATATTTACTATTGGTGTGGGTGATATAAAGGGAGGTCCAATTCCTATTAAACGCAATGGTATTGTATTGAGCTATAAAAAAGATAATAATGATGAAACTGTCATTACAAAACTTAATGAAGAGACATTAAAAAATATTGCTGCTGAAGCTAATGGTAATTATATTAATGGGAAAAACACTACTAATGTAGTAGACACTATTAAAGATATTTTAAACAAATTAGATAAAAAAGAATTTGAAGCAAAGCAGTTTGCAGAATTTAAAGATCAATTTCAATGGTTTTTAGGATTTGGGATTTTATTTTTATTAATAGATATATTTTTGTTAGAACGAAAGACTGCATGGCTAAGTCGTTTAAATTTATTTAACGAAAACTTATGATATAGACATTAAAAAAATTATTAATATTCCGTATAAATCTAAAATATAATTAAGCTAATTTTGAACAATGAATAAAATTTTAACCTTTATAATACTGCTCTTCGCAACAACATTTGTGTTCTCGCAAGAAGAAGATAAAGCTGCTGCTGAGGTACTTAAAAAATCAAATGGATTTATATACGAAGGAAATAGTTTATTTGAAGATGATTTTATTTCAGCAGAAAGAGAATATAGAAAAGCCATTTCTGAAGCACCAACAACAACTATAGGTAATTACAATCTAGCAAATGCCTATTATGAAAATGGTTATTTTGATGAAGCATTATTACGTCATTTAAGTGCTGTCAAAAATGCTGAGAGTAAAGAAGAAAAGCATAGAGCA
>CAZECB010000004.1:15508-19964 GCA_964510745.1 uncultured Flavobacteriaceae bacterium
GTTACCTTCAAAATATGATTTACCAATTATAGGAAATACATTAATGCAACAAAAAGCATGTAAAGAAGCAGTTGAAGCTTTTAAAAATGCATTGCGAAATAATCCAACAGATGAAGAGACACGATATAATTTAGCTTTAGCAAAAGAATGTGCTAAAAACCAAGGTGGTGGCGGTGATGAAAAAGGAGATGACGAGGAAAAAGAAGGTGATGATGATGAAGATCAAAATAAAGGAGATAAGGACGGAGAAGAAGAGAATAAAGATAAAGGTCAAAATGAGGAAGATCAAAAAGATGAAGGCAATGATCAACAAGATCCAAAAGATGGTGATGATAAAGATGATGAACAAGGAAAACCAAAAAACGATGGGGATCAAAAAGATGGAAAACCTAAAGATCAACCAGATCCTAAACAACCTCAACCAGGGAAGTTATCACCACAGCAAGTAAAAAACTTATTAGAGGCAATGAATAATCAAGAGAAAAAAGTTCAAGATAAAATTAATGCTAAAAAAACTAAAGGCGTTAAAGTGAAAACAGAAAAGGATTGGTAAATTTTTGTTTATCAGATATGGTCAGAAAAAATGAGTTTTAAAAATAAAATAACACTATTACTATTTGTTTTTATAACGAGCTTCACTTTTGCACAAGTTACTTTTGAAGCTAAAACAAGTAAAAAACGTCTAGGAGTTAATGAACGCCTTCGTGTTGATTTTATTATGGATAAAGATGGGGATAATTTTAAACCGCCTACATTTGAAAACTTCACGGTAGTTGGAGGACCAAGTCAATCCATTAGTAATTCTTGGATTAATGGAAACCGTTCCTTTTCTAAAACATATACTTATGTTTTAGCACCTAAAAAAAGAGGGACTTTAAAAATTACACAAGCATCTATAGAGTTTGAGGGTAAAACATATAAGACCTCACCTGTAAATATTGTTGTTACAGCTGCAGTTGAAATACCAAAAGACCCTAATGATCCTAATTATTTAGCATCGCAAAATATTCATCTAGTTGCAGAAGTATCTAAATCTAATCCGTATTTAAACGAAGCCATTACAGTTGTTTATAAACTTTATATATCCCCTAGAACGGGAGTTAATAATTGGAATGAATTAGATACACCTAGATATAATGATTTTTGGAGCCAGAATATTGAAGTAAAAGAATTAAAAGCAGAAAGCGGAACATATCAGGGTGAAGACTATCGTTTTGTTGTGCTCCGCAAAACAGTATTATACCCACAAAAAACAGGAAAATTAAATATAGAACCATTAACCTTAGATGTATCTGTAAGTGTTCCTACAAGTAGAAGAGATATTTTTGGAAGTCGAGTTATGAGCACTGTAAATCGTACCATAAGTGCTGGAAGCAGAACAATTAATGTAAAAGCATTGCCAGAAGACGGTAAACCACTAGGGTTTACTGGAGCTGTTGGTAATTTTGATTTAAAGGTCACTACAAATAAAACAGAACTTAAAGCTACAGAAGCACTTCAAGCTAAAATTGAAGTTTCAGGAAGAGGAAATTTGAAATTATTTGAATTACCAAAACTTAAATTACCTAGTAACCTAGAGGTTTATGAACCAGAGCATAAAGAAAGTGTACGTACAAACCTTGCAGGTATGCAAGGTAAGATATCAGATGAATATACTATAGTACCTTCATTACAAGGGAAATATCCTATTCCGGCTGTTAATTTCTCATATTTTGATGTAAAAACGAAAACTTATAAAACATTAAATTCTGACGAACTTGTTATTAATGTTGATAAAGGTCCATTAGGAACTGGCGCTACTGAAACAACATCAACTGGCGAAATAGTTGCTAATTCAAATAAACAACGCGTTATAGCTACAGCAAATCAATTTGCATCCTTTAAAACTAAAACAAGTTTTATAGCTATACAATCTTCGCCATTCTTTAAAACTAATTTATTTTGGATATTACTATTACTACCATTTTTAGTAATTCCAATAGCTATTTTTGCAAGAAAAAAGAAAGATGAAAGAGATAATGATGTCGTTGGAAATAAAAAGAGAAAAGCAAATAAATTGACTCGTAAATATTTAGGAGAGGCAAAAAAATCATTAGGCAAAAAAGAAGCGTTTTATAATGCTATGGAACGCGCACTTCATAATTATTTAAAGTATAAATTAAATATAGAAACTACAGATTTAAGTAAGGATAGAATTAAAGAATTATTAATTACCAGAAAGGTTTCTGAGCAAACAGTGATTGAATTTAATAGCTTACTTCAAAGCTGTGAATTAGCAAGATATACACCATTTACTAATGTTGAAATGCAACAAGATTATGAAAAAGCATCTGATGTTATTTCTACTATAGATAAACAAATGCGTTAATGAAAATGAAACAGATTATATACATCATTGCTTTTTTATTTAGTACGATAACTATCGCACAAAATGATGCTTTATTTAATGTAGGGAATGATCTTTATAATAATGGAAAATTTCAAGAAGCAATAAATAAGTATGAAGATGTTTTAAAAACAGGAAATCACTCAGCAGAACTCTATTTTAATATGGCTAATGCATATTATAAACTTAATAATATTGCTCAGAGCATTTATTACTATGAAAAGGCACTGCTATTAAAACCTCAAGATAAAGATATTAAAAGCAATCTCTCTTTAGCGCAAAATATGACTATAGATGCTATTGAAGAAATTCCAGTATTAGGGTTTTCAAAAGTGACTAAAAATTTAACTAATGCGTTTAGTTTTGACGGTTGGGCAAAACTATCAATAAGTTTTGTGATTTTATTTGTTATCTTGTTTTTAGGATATTATTTTTCGTACGAAACGACATGGAAACGGATCTCATTTTTAGGAAGTATGCTGTCATTAACTCTAATATGTATCGCCTTGTTTTTTGCATTTCAAAAATACAATTATGAACAGAATAATAACCCTGCAATTGTATTTGTTCAAGAAACTGAAATTAGAACAGACCCAAATTTAAAAAGTGAAGAAATCTTTAAACTTCATGAAGGGACTAAAGTACAAGTTCTAGAAAAGTATGATGAAAATTGGTCTAAAATTAAAATTGCAGATGGCAAAACAGGCTGGATTGCAAGTGAAGACATAAAATTGTTAAACTTTTTTTAATTGTTTTTTAACAAGAACTAATGACTTCAAATTATATATTTGCATTTTGTTAAAAAGAAAAAATGTCAAGAATCACTATTGCCTTTACGTTTACCTTTATTTTAACTGTAATTACTATTGCTCCAGCAGTTTTGACTTTAGTTGAAAAAAATAGTGATGTATCTCTATTTTTTGATTTAGGTGAAGAAGAAGAAGGTAAAAATGGGAAAGAGTCTAAAAAAGACTTAGAAATTAAAGTATTTCAAGCTCAATCAAACGACATTTTCTTTTTGAAAGAAACTCGTAAGCAGACATTAAGTGTTTACAACAAAACCTATAATTCTGTTTACAAGCAGGTTTTTTCTCCCCCCCCTCAATATATATTTTATAAAATCGGATAGTTTGTAATTTGAATTTATAAAAAAATGAATTCAATGTTTATTTCTTTTTAATCACTCTTAAATTAAGAGTATAAATTTACAGTATGTTTAAATATTTAAAAAACGACTTGCCAGCAAGTATCGTTGTATTTTTTGTAGCATTACCATTATGTTTAGGTATTGCATTAGCTAGTGGAGCTCCTTTATTTTCTGGCCTTATTGCAGGTATTATTGGAGGTATTGTAGTAGGAGCTATAAGTGGCTCTCAAATAGGAGTTAGTGGTCCTGCAGCTGGACTAGCTGCCATTGTACTAGCCGCCATTGATCAATTAGGATTTCAAGTTTTTCTATCGGCAGTTGTACTAGGAGGTGTTATACAAATAATTTTTGGGATAGCACGATTAGGGATTATAGGTTATTATTTTCCGAGTTCTGTAATACGGGGAATGTTAACAGGAATTGGGATAATTATTATTTTAAAAGAAATCCCTTATTTCTTTGGTTTAGGTAAAAACCCTCAAGGAGATTATTCTATTCTAGAATTTAATTTTAAAAATACAATAACAGAATTACTAAATAATATCAATGCTGTCATTAGTGGAAATTTTGAATCAGGTTCAACGATCATTGGAATAATAGCAATAGCTATTCTTATTTTATGGAGTAGTGTTCTTTCGAAAAAATCTAGAATATTTCAATTAATACAAGGGCCTTTAGTAGCTGTAGTCATAGGTATTATCTATTATATATTTACTAAAAGTGGTGATCTTAGTGTTGCACAAGAGCATTTAGTATCGCTGAGTGAAAATCGAAGTACTGATAATTTATTAACTCAATTTACAACTCCAGATTGGAGTAAAGTATTTACAACTCCAGTACTTATAACTGCTTTTACAATCGCTCTTGTAGCAAGTTTAGAAACTTTATTATGTGTAGAAGCGACAGACAAAATAGATCCTGAA
>CAZECB010000005.1:0-19747 GCA_964510745.1 uncultured Flavobacteriaceae bacterium
TAGTTCCTGAAGTGAAAAAATATAAGAAGGGATCGTCTGCTTTTGTGTTTTCAGCTTTGGCTTCAATAGACTCCTTTTCGATATCTTTTATAGAATGCCAACCTTGTTTTTCGCCATCAACAAGAATTTTAAGTTTTATGTTGTGTCCAAACTCTTGTTCTGCAATATCAATAGCTTCAGAAATAGCTACTGTAGAAATGATAATCTCTGGAAATAATGTTTCAAAACGATATGTGATATCTCTGGCGGTCATATTCGTTGCAGTTGGCATTAAAATGAAACCACCTTTAATGGTTGCTAAAATACTCGTCCAGTTATCAGGAACTAGCGGAAGAATCGTATAGATGTGTTCTCCTTTTTTAGCACCGTTATTCCTTAAAAAATTAAGAAGTTGATTACTTCTGTTATAAATATCTTGAAATGTAAAAAAATGCTCTTGTTCGTTATACCGCCATATTAAAGCATTGCTTTCTGGGAATGCTTTCACATTTAAGGGGTAAAAAATATCATCTACCCAGTTAAAATATTCAGGCTTATCTAATTGAAACGTTTTGAGTTCTTCAAAACGCTTATTTGCGATTGCTTCTCTAGTTTTTTTGAAAAAATCTATTATTATCATTCTATGCTTTTAATTTATTTTAAAAGATTACGACGTATCATAAATGAAAAATGCTCGAATTCAAACAGAGCAGATGTTTCATCATCATTAACTTCTGGGGTTTTATTTCCTGATATAACACTTTGAAAGGCGTTAGTTAATTCTACTAATCGAACTGAGTTTGCAAGAGGTGTATTATGTGCTGGAAATATTTTTTTTAAATTTGGAGCTAGAGTAGAGAGTTTTTGTATACTGTTTTGATATGCCTTTAAATCTGTTCCTTCATCAAATAGCCAGATAGGCCCTTTGTAAAATGTGTCTCCCGTCCAAAGAAACCCATTTGTTTTGTCATATAAGGCAATCGCATCTATAGTATGGCCTGGAACAGCAATGACTTCTAGAATTCGATTCCCTAAATCAATTGTAAAACCATCTTCAATAAACTCCGAAATTTGAAACGGATTGATATGATAGTTTTCGATATCTAACTCAGGGAGTTTGTCTTTGCAAAATGCATCATTAGTAACTTCGTGTTTTACAAAATTGTAGTCCATTCCATTTTTAGCTCTTGCTTTAGTAAATTCAGTATTCATTGCTAAAATAGTATCAAACTCATAATTACCACCAATATGATCATAATGTGTATGTGAGTTAACCACTGTTACTGGAAGTGATGTAATTTGTTTAATTACATTTTTAATAGAAGACATTCCCATTCCAGAATCAAACAAAAGCACTTTTTTATTACCTAAAATGAGATATGAAATCACCTCTTGAAAATTATAAGGCTCGGCAATGGCATAAGTATTGATGTCAACTTCGTAAACTTTAAACCAAGTGCTAGTTGTTTTAACTTCTTTTAATGTTGAAAATTGTTCTCTAAGTGTTTGATCACACCAATTATCATCATTAGTTTTAGTTTTGGAAGCACAACTTATCAATATGAATAAGAAACAATATGTGAAATATAAAGAAATTCGATTCATAGTTGATTTTTAGATGCTTTTTGTTTACCTAATAAATTTATTAATCCTAAAATAGGACCAATAGCTAAAAATAAATAAATATAAGCTGGGTTTAAAATAGTACTCATACTATTAATGAATTGTATGCTAATAATCGTTATAGAAAACCCAATACAATTTACAATAGTTAGCGCAGTACCTTTTGTTTTTGGATCAGCATTTTGAGCAACTAAGGTTGAGAATAGCGGGGAGTCTGCAATGACCACCATTCCCCAAAGCATTAAAAAACTAATAAATAATATACTGGAGTTAATCAGAAATAATAAAGGAGATAACAAACAAAATAAACACGATGATAATAAAGCTGAAGTTGCTGTTTTTTTAATCCCTGATTTTTGTGATAGATAACCACCCAGAACACAGGCTATGCTTCCTATGCCGATGATAATGAATGACCATAATGGGATATTAGAAATTGCATCCTGGTGTGTGTTAGAGTAGGTTGCTAAAATAACAGGAACAAATGTCCAAAACGTATAGAGTTCCCACATATGTCCAAAATACCCAAAGGCAGCCATTCGAAAATTCCGATTTTTAAATACACTAAACCAAGCTTTAAAATCTAGTTTTTGACTTTGCTTGCGATTAGGTCCATCAGAAACAAAAATAATCATTAGGAAACCTCCAGTAGCTGCTAGAATAGAAGTGAGAATTAATACTAAGCGCCAAGGAAGTTCATTAGTAAATTCTTTTAAAAGGTGTGGTAATGCAGTGCCTAAAACTAATGCGCCAACTAAATAACCTAAAGATTTACCTAAACCTTTATTGTAGTAATCGGCAGCAATCTTCATTCCTACAGGATAAATTCCTGCTAAGCAAAAACCAGTAAAAAAACGAAAAAGTAATAAAGTGATAAATGTATTTGTGTTTAAAATAGTTCCTAAATTAAATAAAGCACCTAATATAGCACAAGCAAAAAACACTCGAGATGGAGAAAATCGATCAGAAATAGTTAATAAAGCAAAAGTGAGTGTGCCTATAATAAAACCAAATTGTACAGCAGATGTTAAATGCCCAAGGGCATTGCTTTCTAATTCAAAAATTGAAACCAAATCACTCATTACCGCATTACCAGCAAACCAAAGTGATGTGCAAAAAAACTGTGAAATCACAATAATAGGTAAAATGTATTTTGAAATAGTCATTTAGCTTTGTAAATGTGAGTTAAACATTGTAATACTTTTATTAATTGTAGTCCCGTAATGTTTCATTAGATCAGCAGTCATACACGAATGTACAGGTAAAATCAAGGTATAATCACCAATTTTAAAATCAGAAATATATTCATCAGGAACATGAATGACACCGTGTTCTTGCGATAAACTTTTTACATATATTCCAGTTAAAGGGTTGCTCCAACCAGTCTCGGTTTTTGAAACAATCTTTCCAAAAATAGTAACTCCGTTTTCATTAACAATTCTATCTTTAGATAAATGAATGCCCCCACCATAAACAATGATTTCATTTTTATTTGGATGAATCGCTACGATGGGACAGGCCATAGCTATTGCAATTTGATGTGCCTCACAGGATGTAATTATACTTTGCGTGACATCATAAAACACAAAATTACCTGGACGGATTTCGTCAATGCCATTAAAATCCTCTGAAATACTACAACTAGGGGTGTCCCCTAAAGAGAGTTTTAGATTTGGATATTGAGTCCTGAATTCATTTTTTAAACTAATTAAGATGTGTTTGCATTTGTCGTGTTCGGTTAAAATATCACTATGATTTCGGCATTTATAGGTTTGACCTGCATGACCTAAAAAACCAATGAAATTTAATTTTTTACTAGACTTAGTAATATCTAAAATGGATCGAATAGCCTGAATGTTATGAGGTTCTAACCCAGCACGATTATTACCTACATTTATTTTGATGAAGAAATTTACAGCGTATGTTAATTGATCTTCAAGCAAATTTACTATCGTTTCAGATTCAATCAAAATATTAAGTGTAATACGTTTGGCAAGTGTATTAATAGTATCAATTTCTAATATATTAATAGGAAAAGCCACAGTAATATCATCCCATTCTTTAGAGAAATAAGTTGCCATATCTAAAGATGATACAGTGATCTTATTGACATCTTCGTTTTTAAACCACCTTCCTATTTCGAGCGATTGATGTGTTTTAAAATGTGGTCGAAACTCCACTTGATGATGCTTTGCTTTATCAGACATCATTTTGATATTCTGTTTGCACTTACTTTCGTCTAAAATTAGAGTAGGTTTAGTCATCATCACATTGAAATTCTTCCGAAAATAAAACTTATTTTTGTCATAATGCAAGACACACTTCAAAATTATATTCCTCATAAAGCCGTTGAAGGTATTTTAAAACTGTTATCTAATGAAAATGTAGTAGTAAAAATTAAGAAAGAACGGAAAACGCGACACGGTGATTATCGAAAACTACCTAATGAGAAGCATCAAATTACGGTTAATTCTAATTTAAATGAATATCGTTTTCTGATGACTCTCATTCACGAAATAGCACACTTAAGAGCGTATCAAGATTATGGACGTTTTATAAAACCACATGGGGTAGAATGGAAGCGTAGTTTTCAGCATTTAATGCTACCGTTTTTAAATCCAAATATTTTTCCTGATAATTTATTACCACTGTTAGCAAATCATTTTAAAAACCCAAAGGCTTCAAGTGATACAGACACTAAACTAGCATTAGCATTAAAACAATTTGATGCACCTAATAATAAAACTTATATATTTGAAGTACCAGAAGGAAGTATATTTAAAATGTATAATGGTAGAGCGTTTAAAAGAGGATCAAAACGGGTGAAGCGTTATGAATGTGTAGAGATAAAAACTGGGAAAATATATTTGTTTAACCCTAATGCTGAGGTAGAACTAATTTCTGCGAAAGCGGAATCCAAAATATGAGAATTAATAATAAATAGATTCTGCACCTAGTGCGGAATGACAAGACGTTAATGAAAAATAAAAACTATTATGCTGTATTAATGGCTGGAGGTGTAGGGTCACGGTTTTGGCCAGTGAGTACTCAAGAGTTTCCAAAACAGTTTCATGATATGTTAGGGACTGGAGATACACTTATTCAGAAGACATTTCAACGTTTAGAAAAGTTAATTCCGAAGGAGAATATCTTCATTCTAACTAACAAGCGATATAATGATTTAGTGTTAGAACAACTTCCAGAGGTGACTCAACGTCAAGTGGTTTTAGAACCTGCAATGCGGAATACGGCGCCTTGTATATTATATGCAGCTTTGAAAATACAAAAAGAAAACCCAGATGCTATAATGATTGTTGCGCCAAGTGATCATTGGATTGAAGATGAATCATCATTTACTAAAAATGTAGAACTAGCCTTTGATTTCTGTTCAAAAAATGATGCTCTAATGACATTAGGTATTGAACCATCATTTCCTAATACGGGATACGGGTATATTGAGTTTGATAAGGCTTCAAACAGTGCAATAAAACCAGTACATCAGTTTCGTGAAAAACCGAATTATGAAACAGCAAAAGGATTTATTGCTCAAGGTAATTTTTTGTGGAACGCAGGAATATTTATGTGGAGTATTACTTCAGTAATTAAAGCATTTCAAGACAATCAGCCTAAATTATTTCAACTATTCCAAAATGGAATTAAGACTTATAATACTGATTTTGAAGATGATTTTATAAGAGATAATTATGCTAAAGCAGAAAATATTTCGGTAGATTATGCGATTATGGAAAAATCATCAAATGTATTTGTGTTATCTGCAGATTTTGATTGGAATGATTTAGGAACTTGGGGAAGTCTTTATGATAAATTAGATAAAGACGATTATGAAAATGCCATAGTGAATGCAAAAACGTTAGCTGAAGACGCATTGGGTAATATGATTCGTACTCAAAAAGATAAAGTTGTAGTTATTGATGGATTGAAAGATTATATTATTGTAGATAAAGATGAAGTTTTGCTTATCTTTCCTAAAGCTAAAGAACAAGATATTAAAAAAGTACTTCAAAGTGTGAAAACTAAATTTGGAGAACATTTAGGTTAGAAATACCTTAATTTATGGAAAGAGATGTAACTTTTAAGATTATAAGACACTAGCTATTAAAACCAACAATTTAAATTATGGAAGAAAATAAATTTAATTTTTCTGAAGAAGATGAAAATACTCAAAAAGATCAAGCGGTAAAAGAATCAAAAGAGGCTGTAAAGAAAGATGCTAAAGGATTATTTGGGAATATTAAAAAATTTATAGGAGAGATTTTTGATTTTAGGGATGATACTGATCGTGATGCAACAATTGAAGCGATAAAAAACGACATTCCTTTAAAAGGAGCTACTGTTTGGATTTTAATATTTGCCATTTTTGTTGCCTCTATAGGCTTGAATTTGAGTTCTACTGCTGTTGTTATTGGCGCGATGTTAATTTCTCCATTAATGGGTCCTATTTTGGGAGTGGGAATGTCATTAGCAATTAATGATATTGATACGCTTAAAAGCTCATTTGTAAACCTTTTGGTAATGGTAGTATTAAGTGTGCTTACCGCATATTTATACTTTAGTATTTCTCCTCTAACAGAATTAACTCCAGAGTTAGAAGCTAGAACGTCTCCGAATATTTTAGATGTTTTAATTGCGATTTTTGGTGGTTTAGCACTTATTGTGGCTAGAACAAAAAAAGGAACCATTGCTTCTGTAATTTTTGGAGTTGCTATTGCTACAGCTCTTATGCCGCCATTGTGTACAGCAGGTTATGGGTTAGCAATTTGGAATTTTAATTTCTTTCTTGGAGCGATGTATTTATTTGGAATTAACACCACTTTTATTGCTTTAGCTACATTTTTAGTCTTAAAAGTACTGCGTTTTCCTATGCTTAAATATGCGAATTCTAAAAAAAGAAAACGTATTGCACAAATAGCTGCTTTTTTTGGAATCATAGCCATGATACCAGCAGTACTCACCTTTATTACCTTGTTAAGAGAAACAGGTATTAGTAGTGATTTTAAAAGTTACGTGGAAAATGAAATTAAAAGTAATAATGAGCTTTGGTTGCAGAATGAAGATGGTTTAGATATGGATGCAAAGCAAATTAAATTATATTTTAATGGAGAAATCACTAGTGCTACTGATGCAGACTTACGTAATGAGTTAAAAAATTATGAAAATATATCTGATTTTGAATTGTTTATTATTGGAAATAAAAATAGGAGTATAGATAAAATATCAGATGCCTATGATCGCGCTATAAATGAGTTAGATAAAAAAGATAATATCATTTCAGGCTTACAAAATCAAATAGAAGAATTACAAACCGAAATTACAAATCTAAACCAACAAATAGAGCAAACTACTAATAATGGAAAAGATGAAGTATCGTTTACTGGTTTAGCAAAAGATGCAAAAATTAGATTTAATGACTTGCAATATTTTGGATATTCAGAAATGTTAGCATCAAAAGATTTTATCACTATTGATACTATAACAGTAGCTAATGTGAAATGGAATACCTCTTTAAATGATAGCCTTATATCTATTAAAGAAAAAGAATTAAGCGAGTGGTTAAAACAAGAAGTAAAAGTTGATACAATTTTGATTAAACGTAATTGAAAAAAATCAAAAACCTTTTTCTGTCAAAATTTTGAATCCTGAAAATTGAGCATTATAAATTATTTATTGATTCTCTTCTAAATACATTCGACGTACTTTTTTAAATAAATTAGAAGAGTATACAAAATCAGTGACAGATTCATTATCTGTTTTAAAAATGGTTTTATTAGAACCCTCCCAGGCCTTTAAACCATCTTTTAAAAAGATAATTTTCTCACCAATTTCCATAACTGAATTCATGTCATGTGTATTAATAACGGTTGTGATTTGATATTCATCCGTAATCTCTTGAATTAAATTATCAATCACTATGGCAGTTTTAGGGTCTAATCCAGAATTTGGTTCATCACAAAATAAGTATTTTGGGTTGTTTACAATTGCTCTTGCAATCGCTGCTCGTTTTTGCATTCCACCAGAAGCTTCAGACGGAAATTTATTATGAGCGCCATCTAAATTTACACGTTTTAATGCCATATTAACACGGTCTTCCATTTCGCTTCTATTTTGCTTTGTAAACATTTGTAATGGGAACATCACATTTTTTGCAATAGTCATAGAGTCAAATAAAGCACTGCCTTGAAACACCATACCTATATCTGATCGTAAATCTCGTTTTTCATCACTAGATAGGTTAGAAAATACTTTTCCATCGTATGAAATGCTTCCTTCTTCATATTCAAAAAGACCAAGAAGGCATTTTAAAAATACTGTTTTTCCAGAGCCACTTTGTCCAATAATTAAATTGGTTTTACCCATTTCAAAAGTAGCATCAATTCCTTTTAAAACAACAGTGTCTCCAAATGATTTTTTTAAATCTTTAACTTCAATCATTAGCTTAATAACATTTGGGTTAATATATAGTTTAAAAGAATAATAACAACACTAGTCCATACAAAAGCAGTAGTACTTGCTTTACCAACTTCTAAAGCACCGCCTTTCATATAATATCCGTGAAATGAAGGTATTGTAGCTAAGGCAAAAGCAAAAATGAATGTTTTTATAAACGCATATACAATATGAAACGGGATAAAATCTAATTGCACACCTATAATATAATCTTGAATGGATACAAATCCACCAAAATAACACGCTGTAAATCCACCAATAATACCTAGAAACATACCTATAGAAATTAAAAATGGGTATAGCATTAATGAAATAAGTTTGGGGAACACTAAGTAATTTATAGAATTAACTCCCATAACATCTAATACATCGATTTGTTCTGTAACACGCATAGTGCCAATGCTTGATGTTATAAAAGAGCCTACTTTACCTGCCATAACAATAGATACAAATGTTGGAGCAAACTCTAATATTATAGACTGCCTTGTTGCAAACCCTACTAAATTGTCAGGTATTACAGGACTAGACATATTCAACGCTGTTTGTATAGCAATTACACCACCTACAAAAAAAGAGATAAAGGCTACAATACCTATAGAACTGATTACTAAATCATCAATATCCTTTAAAATAAGAGGCTTCATCACAGACCACTTTACAGGTTTTCGAAAGATTTGCTTTATCATTAAAAAGTAAAGCCCAATATTATGAAGGTATGTCATAAGAAATTTTAGTTATCGCTAAATTATAAAATTAGTCGCATTTTTTTAATTATTATTTAAAATAAGGCGGATTAAAAATTAGTATTTTTGAAAATTAGATTTTTAAAATTTAAAAATGAAAAACCTAACAACCATTATAATTCTCTTATTTGCCATAATATCTTGTAAAGATTTAGACGCTAATTCTGATACAATAAAAGTTGAAAATGAGTCTAAGCCTAAATTGATTGTTGGTATTGTAGTGGATCAAATGCGATATGATTATCTAACACGATTCTATAATAAATTTGGAAATGGTGGTTTTAAGCGTATGGTTGATGAGGGATTTAATTTAAAGAATACACATTACAATTATATTCCTACATATACAGGACCTGGTCATGCATCAATTTATACAGGAACTACTCCAAAGTATCATGGGGTTATTGGTAATTTTTGGTATGATAAAAAAATAAAAAAAAATGTGTATTGTGTTGGAGATGAGAAAGTACAACCTTTAGGAACTAAAGCATTGATTGGACAGATGTCTCCTCATAGAATGAAAACAACTTCTTTTGCAGATGAAAATAAGTTGTTTACGCAAATGAAAGGAAAAACCATTGGAATTTCCATAAAAGATAGAGGTGCAATTTTGCCAGCAGGACATAGTGCTAATGGCGCTTATTGGTTTTATGGAGAAGATGAAGGTGATTGGGTGACAAGTACATTCTATATGAATGAGTTGCCAAAATGGGTTGTAGATTTTAATGATTCTGATGTTGCACAATCCTATTTAAAACCGTGGAATACGCTTTTGGATATCAATGATTATACTGAAAGCGGTACTGATTTAAATAATTTTGAAGGTGGGTTTACAGGAAAAGAAACTGCAACATTTCCTTATGATTTAGCGACTTTAAAAAATGCAAATAATGGGTTTGATATTTTAAAAGCAACGCCTTATGGAAATAGTTTAACTACAGATTTTGCATTAGCAGCAATTGATGGAGAGCAATTAGGACAAGATAATATAACAGATGTGTTAGCCATAAGTTACTCTAGTACAGATTATATAGGTCATAATTTTGGAGTGAATTCTAAAGAAATTGAAGATACGTATATTCGTTTAGATAAAGATTTAGAGCGTTTCTTTATTAAGCTCGATGCTAAGGTGGGTGTTGGTAATTATACAGTGTTTTTAACTTCAGATCATGGAGCAGTTAATGTACCATCATATTTAAACAGCATTAAAATCCCAGCAGGATATATTAATAATAATGAAAATAGGAAACGTCTATTAGAATTTGTAAAGACTACTTTTAAATCTTTAGATTTGATAGAAAATGTGAGTAATGATCAAATCTTTTTAAATCGAGAGAAGATTAAACAACTAGGACTTAATTTACCTGACGTACAATATGTAATTGCACAAGAAGTTTTAGAATTTGATAATATAGATAAAGTATATACAGCAACAATGCTGAATAGTATGTCCTTTTCAGAAGGTATTGAACGTTTATTGCAAAACGGATTTAATCAAAAAAGATCCGGTGATGTTATTGTGGTAAATGACCCAGCATATATTCAATATAGCAAAACAGGATCGACTCATGGGTCTGGATTAAATTATGATACACATGTTCCATTATTGTTTTTTGGAAAAGGTATTAATCACGGAGCTACATTAAATAGAACTGAAATCACAGATATAGCACCAACATTATCAGCATTATTGGGTATTGGAGTTCCAAATAGTGCTATTGGCAACCCCTTGGTTGAGGTACTAAAATAGGTTAAAGTGATTGATTTATTTGATTAATATAATTTAGCAATTCATCTTTGCCAATCCCTTTGGATGACGAGGTGATGAAATGATTGGGCATCTCTTCCCATGTTTCAAGAAGTATGGCTTTGTAATCTTCAACATGATTAGAAATAGCTTGCGGTTTTAATTTATCAGCTTTTGTGAAAATAATTGAAAACGGAATATTGTTTTCTCCCATCCATTGCATGAATTCTAAATCTACAGGTTGGGGTTTGTGTCGAATATCAATCAATACAAATGCAGAAATAAGTTGCTCACGTTTTTCAAAATATTCAGTAATGAATTTTTGAAATGTTCTTTTAGATGATTTTGAAACTCTAGCATATCCATACCCAGGTAAATCTACCAAATACCAATTTTTATTAATTATAAAATGGTTAATAAGCTGTGTTTTTCCGGGTCTTCCAGATGTTTTTGCTAAACTTTTCCTACTAGTTAACATATTGATAAGTGAGGACTTGCCAACATTGCTTCTACCTATAAATGCATATTCTGGGAAGTTGTTACTTGGGCATTTTGATACATCTTGATTGCTAACAACAAACTCTGCAGATTTAATGTGCATAATAACTTCCTGCGAAGGCAGGAATCTCTTTTTTTTAATTAGTACTTATTTATAAATGTGACAATCTATTAGATTTTAAAATTGTCTATCTGTTAGCCACTTATGTAAAATCTCGTTAAAAGTATCTGGGTGTTCCATCATAGCTGCATGACCACATTTGTCAATCCAAAATAAATCTGAATCTGGAAGGAGTTCATTAAATTCTTCAGCAACTTCAGGAGGCGTAACCACATCATTTTTACCCCAAATAATACATGTTGGCGTATTCATATTAGGTAAATCTTTAGACATGTTATGCCTGATGGCGCTTTTTGCTATGGTAAGTGTTCGTATTAATTTATTTCTGTCGTTTACAGTTTCATAAACTTCATCAACAATCTCTTTTGTTGCAATTTCAGGATCATAAAATACATCCTGAGCTTTCTTTTTAATAACTTCGTAATCACTACGTTTTGGATAACTGCCGCCCATTGCACTTTCGTATAATCCAGAGCTTCCTGTAATTACTAAAGCTTTTACTTTTTTACTATAATGTTTTGTATGATATAAACCAATATGTCCCCCTAGAGAATTACCTAATAAAATAACATCTTCTAATTGCTTAAACTCAAGAAATTCATTGAGATATTTAGCAAAACTTTTAACGTTAGTTTTTAGTAGTGAAAGTGTATAAAGAGGTAATTCAGGAATAATAACTTTGTAACCATTGACACTAAAAAAATCAGTTACTGCACTGAAATTGCTAAGTCCTCCCATTAAACCGTGTAGAACGATTATTGGTGTTCCTTCTCCAACTTCAATATAGTTATAGTCTCCTTCTTTTTTTAAAATATGCGTCATATAGTTGCTTAGTCAATTCAGTTCAGGCAAATCTACATAATTTATTTAAGTTAAAATATAGGTTCAACAGAAAAGGAAATTTTAGAATAAAACAGATTAGATAAAGCTAATTTTAATGCTCTTGAATATTATTTTTAGAAATGAATCTTATGTCTGTTCTCAGTCTTTTTATATAGAGTTCTTGAATAAACTTATTAACAAAGTGTCAAAAAGTGGTAAAAAGTGCAATATTTTTTATTAGATTTGAAATTATATAGAATTTATTAAATTTTAAATAGTGAATGCGCTAATTGGGACATATGAATGTAAGGCAGATGCTAAGGGTAGATTGATGTTGCCTGCTGCTTTAAAAAAACAGTTGTCTCCAGTGATGCAGAATGGTTTTGTGTTGAAACGTGCCGTTTTCCAACCTTGCTTGGAGTTGTATCCAATGGTAGAATGGGAAAAATTGATGCAGAAAATAAATAAGCTGAATCGATTTAAAAAGAAGAATAACGATTTCATTCGTCGTTTTACAGCGGGATTAAAGATTGTGGAGGTTGATGCTTCTGGGCGTTTGCTAGTGCCAAAAGATTTAATAAAATTTTCAGGGATTTCAAAAGATGTTGTGGTGTCTTCATCTATTGATATTCTAGAAATATGGGATAAAAATAAATATGAACAAGCCATTGATGATGCGACTCTGGATTTTGCAGATTTAGCAGAAGAGGTCATGGGACAAGATGATGATGATGGAGTATCATAACCCGGTATTGTTGAAGGAAACTGTTGATGGTTTAAATATTATTGAAGATGGAGTTTATGTGGATGTCACTTTTGGTGGAGGAGGTCATAGTAGAGAAATCTTAAGCCGTTTAGGTGTTAAAGGCAAATTATTTGCTTTTGATCAAGACAAGGATGCTCTTTTAAATACAATTGATGATGATCGATTTATATTGATAAACGAAAATTTTAGTCATATAAAACGATTTTTGAGATTTCATGGAGTGAAATCTGTTAATGGAATTTTAGCTGATTTTGGTGTGTCATCGCATCAGTTTGATGTTCCAGATCGTGGATTCTCAATTCGTTTTGACGCTGATTTAGATATGAGAATGAATCAAGACGCTGATTTATCAGCATTTCATGTGGTTAATGAGTATGGAGAAGAACAATTACGTCAAGTGTTTTGGCAATATGGAGAATTACGTCAGGCTCCACTTTTAGCAAGAACAATTATTACAGCAAGAAAAAACAATAATATTAAAACTACTGAGGAGCTTAAACAGTTGCTTAAAAAATATCTTCCTGCAAGAAGGGAAAATAAAATTTTGGCGCAAATCTATCAAGCTATTAGAGTAGAAGTGAATCAAGAAATTGAAGTATTGAAAGCGTTTTTAGAGCAAACATTAAAATTGTTAGAGCCTAAAGGACGTTTAAGTGTTATATCGTATCATTCTTTAGAAGATAGATTGGTGAAGCGTTACATGAGAAGCGGATTATTTGAAGGTGAGCCAGAAAAAGATATCTATGGTAATGTAAGTGTTCCATTTAAAAAAGTAGGGAAGCTGATTGTGCCAACGAAAGAGGAAATTAAAATTAATAATAGGGCTAGAAGTGCAAAATTAAGGATTGCAGAACGTATTTAAAAAATGAAAAAAAGCATTTATAATGTATTAAGAGGAACTTTTTTAATAAGCGAAGATTCGTTTAAAAACTGGAGGTTCATTTTGTTTATTTCATTTTTAGCAATTGTGATGATAGCGAGCTCTCATAGCGCAGATAGAAAAGTGTATGAAATAGCAAGATTAAATGAAGAAGTTAAGGAGCTGCGTTCTGAAATGATAGATGGGAGAACCATTTTGATGGGATTAAAAATGGAGACTACAGTAATTAGAAAAATGGCAGATAAAGGCTTGGTGCCATCAAATATTCCACCTAAAAAGATAATAGTAAAAACACAAGATTGAGTTTGCTTTGGCAGTAACTGAAAAGAACATATTAAACCGATTGTATTTTGTGGCAGGATGTATGTTCATCTTTGCGCTTTTGGTAATCTTTAAGTTAACAAAAATTCAATTTGTTGATGGGAAAGCATATCGTGCACTTGCTGATAAACGAACAATTGAAAATGTTACTATCCCAGCTAATAGAGGAAATGTATATTCTGCGGACGGTAGTTTATTAGCTACTTCAGTTCCAAAATATGATATCAGAATAGATTTGCTAACACCTTCAAGTAAAAATTTTGAAAAATATTTAAAGCCACTCTCTGATTCATTAGCAAAATATCATGGTAAGTCAACTAATTATTATCAGCAAAATTTAAGAAAAGCAAAAGCTAATAAAAATAGATATTTTTTATTAGCGAGAAACCTAGGGTATTCAGATTATTTAAAGTTTAGAAAATTTCCACTTTTAAAGTTAGGAGCTTTTAAAGGCGGATTAATTGTAGAACAAAATACAAAGCGTGAGCACCCAATGGGAGGTATTGCTCAGCGCACTATTGGTTATGAGCGTAAAGATAAAGATGGTAATATAACACGTCCGGGAATTGATGGAGCTTTTGGAGCAGAGTATTTAAGAGGAACAGATGGAAAACGTTTAAAACAAAAAATAGGAAAAGGGCAGTGGAAGCCTATAGGTGATAATAATCAAATAGAACCTAAAAATGGATATGATGTCTATACTACCATAGATGTTAATATTCAGGATATTGCACATCACGCTTTATTAGGACAGTTAGAGAAATATAACGCAGATCATGGCAGTGTGGTTGTTATGGAAACTAAAACAGGTGAGGTTAAGGCAATCTCTAACCTAGGAAGAACTTCAGAAGGAACGTATTACGAAAAACGAAACTATGCAATTTGGGAAACTCATGAGCCAGGATCTACATTTAAATTAATGGCTATGGTTGCTGCTTTAGAGGATAAAGTAATTGATACCAGTGATGTAGTGGATACAGAAAAAGGAGTTCTTGATTTTTATGGATTCAAAGTTAGAGATTCTAAATACGGAGGTTATGGTAAAATTAGTGCGTCAAAAGCATTTGAAGTATCCTCAAATACAGGGCTAGTAAAATTGATTACTACTAATTATAATGATAATCCCTCAAAATTTGTAGATAGACTTTATAAAATGGGTTTAAATGATAAATTGGATTTGCCAATTATAGGTGAGGGAGAGCCCCTAATTACACACCCTTCAGATAAAAAAAATTGGGATGGAATAGATCTACCTTGGATGTCTTATGGTTATGGTGTTGAGTTGACGCCATTGCAAACATTAACATTTTATAATGCTATCGCTAATAATGGTGTCATGGTAAAACCTAGATTTTTAAGAGAGGTAAAAGAGTTTGATAAAACTATAGTTCCATTTAAAAAGGAAATTATTAATCCAGCAGTTTGCAGTCTTGAAACTGCTAAGAAAGTACAACAAATGATGAAAAATGTGGTGGAGAAAAAGCATGGAACTGCCCATAATATCTATACTCCTAATTTCTCAATGGCTGGTAAAACTGGAACTTGTGAAACAGAATATTGGAAACAAGAAGGGCTATATATATCTTCTTTTGCAGGCTATTTCCCTGCAGAAAATCCTAAGTACTCATGTATTGTAGTAATCCATAAGCCTAATAAAGAAATAGGATATTATGGAAGTGAGGTAGCTGCGCCTGTGTTTAAAAAAATAGCTCAAAAAATATATTCAGATACTCCTGTTATTAATGCTGTTGAAAATTTACAAGATAAAGATGTCGCTATTGCTAAAAATTATGAAGCATATTATAAAATAGCGCAAACCTATAAAACGATTATGCCTGATTTAAAAGGATTGCCAGCTATGGATGCTATTACTCTATTGGAAAATATGGGTGTAAAAGTGAAATTAGTAGGAAACGGAAAAGTAAAGACACAATCTATAGCAGAAGGAGTAAAATTAAAAAAGAACCAAACTATAGTATTAGAATTATCGTGAGGACATTAAAAAACATATTGTATAAAGTGACTCTCAATGCTGTTGTGGGAAGCACAAATGTGGAGGTTAATGAACTACATTTTGATTCTAGAGCTATAAAAGTTAATGATGTTTTTATTGCGATTAAAGGGACACAAGTTGATGGACATAAATATATTAATATAGCTATAAAACAAGGTGCAATTGCTATAATTTGCGAAAGCCTTCCTGAACAGATAGTAGATAATATAACTTATGTAGTGGTTGATAACTCTAGTAGTGCTTTAGCTATCATGGCTTCAAACTATTTTGAAGTGCCTTCGGAAAACTTAAAATTAGTTGGTGTTACAGGGACAAACGGAAAAACAACAATAGCAAGTTTGTTATATCAGCTATTTAAAAAAGCAGGATATAAAGTAGGCTTATTATCAACAGTAAAAATCGCAATAGATAATAAAATCTATAAGGCAACACATACCACTCCAGATTCAATTGCTATAAATAAATATTTAAAAGAAATGAATGATGAAGGGGTTGAATTTTGCTTTATGGAAGTAAGTTCACATGGGATTCATCAAAAAAGAACAGAAGGGTTACATTTTGTAGGCGGGATTTTTACAAACTTATCTCATGACCATCTTGATTACCATGATACGTTTGCAGAATATAGAGATGTGAAAAAAATATTTTTTGATCAACTCCCTAAAACAGCATTTTCTTTAGTAAATGTTGATGATAAAAATGGTTTGTTTATGATGCAAAATACAGTATCAAAAAAACATACCTATGCTTTGAAAAGTTATGCAGATTATCGAGCTCAAATACTAGAAAATCAATTAAATGGATTATTGTTAAAAATTAATGATAATGAGGTTTGGACTAAGCTGATAGGCAGCTTTAATGCTTATAACTTACTGGCAATTTATGGAGCAGCAGATTTACTAGGTCTAGAAAATGTCGAAGTATTACGCTTAATAAGTGATTTGGAAAGTGTGAGTGGTCGTTTTCAGTATTTAATTGCAAATAATGTGACTGCTATTGTAGATTATGCACATACGCCAGACGCACTTAAAAATGTATTGGAGACAATAAATAATATTCGTACTAAAAATGAAGAATTAATTACAGTTGTTGGGTGTGGTGGAGATCGTGATAAAACAAAGCGTCCTTTGATGGCAAATATTGCTTCAGTATTAAGTACTAAAGTGATTTTTACTAGTGATAATCCTAGGAGTGAGAATCCAGAAGCAATTATTGAAGATATGGAAGCTGGTGTGGAGCCACAATACTATAAAAAAACGTTGACAATTTCTGATAGAAAACAAGCGATTAAAACAGCATGTCAATTAGCTAATCCAAAAGACATCATACTCATTGCAGGAAAAGGACATGAAATGTATCAAGAAATTGATGGAGTGCGCAATGATTTTGATGATTATAAGATAGTGGAAGAATTTTTAAAACAATTACATAAATAATATGCTATACTATTTGTTTGAATATTTAGAGAAAGAATTTCAGTTTCCGGGAGCATCATTATTTGGATATATATCTTTTAGAGCTGCTATGGCAATGATTTTTTCATTGTTAATTTCTACAATCTATGGAAAACGAATCATTAATTTTTTAAGAAAACAACAAGTAGGTGAAACTATTAGGGATTTAGGACTAGAAGGGCAAACTGAAAAAGCAGGAACACCTACAATGGGTGGTATTATTATCATTTTAGCCACTTTAATTCCGGTGTTATTATTTGCTAAACTAGATAATGTCTATATCGTTTTACTCTTAATAACCACTGTATGGATGGGTATTATTGGGTTTATAGATGACTATATTAAAAAATTTAAAAATGATAAAGAAGGCTTAAAAGGTAAGTTTAAAGTCTTAGGTCAAGTAGGTTTAGGAATTATTGTAGGAACAACATTATATATGCATGATGGTGTGACTATAAAAGAACAACCTGCGGTACAACAAACCCAAGTGGTTACCTCTGATATTGATAAAGTAGATGCTTTTAAAAATCAACCAGAAATAAAATCAACTAAAACAACATTTCCACTTCTTAAGGCAAATGAGTTTGATTACGCTAATTTAATCACTTGGATGAACCCTAATTGGGCTAAATATACATGGGTGATTTTTATACTTGTTGCAATTCTTATTATCACGGCAGTGTCTAATGGTGCAAATCTTACTGATGGAATTGATGGTTTAGCAGCAGGGACTTCGGCAATAATAGTATTGACTTTAGGAATATTTGCTTATGTCTCGAGTAACATCATTTTTTCAGATTATTTAAATATTATGTATATCCCAAGAGTTGGAGAAATCACTATTTATATAGCTGCATTTGTAGGAGCATTAATAGGTTTTTTATGGTATAACACCTATCCAGCACAAGTGTTTATGGGAGATACAGGAAGCTTGACTATTGGTGGGATTATAGCTGTAATTGCTATAGCTATACGTAAAGAATGGTTGATTCCATTGTTGTGCGGTATATTTTTAGCAGAAAATTTATCGGTAATATTACAAGTAGGGTACTTTAAATACACACGAAAAAAGTATGGAGAAGGACGACGTATTTTTAAGATGTCACCATTACATCACCATTATCAAAAATCAGGATATCATGAAAGTAAAATTGTAACACGATTCTGGATTGTAGGAATCTTGTTAGCAATCTTATCTATTGTGACACTGAAAATACGATAATAAATGATACGCTGAGTGCAATTAAAGTGCTTAGTAATGAAAATGAAAAAACAAAAGTTAGTCATATTAGGAGGAGGAGAAAGTGGAGTAGGTACAGCGCTTTTAGCAAAACAAAAAGGATTTGAAGTTTTTGTTTCTGATAAAGGAATAATTAAAGAAAATTATAAAAACGTTCTTATACATAATGAGATTGAATGGGAAGATGATAAGCATACAGAATCTAAAATTCTAGATGCAGATACCGTAATGAAAAGCCCAGGGATACCAGATAAGGTGGCATTAATACAGCAGTTTATTTTAAAAGGTATTCCAGTAATTTCTGAAATTGAATTTGCAGCAACATATACTAATGCAAACCTAATAGGAATTACTGGTAGTAATGGAAAAACTACCACAACCATGTTGATGTATCATATTTTAAAAAGCGGTGGTTTAAATGTGGGGATGGCAGGTAATATCGGAGATAGCTTTGCAAAACAAATTGCTGAAAATAACTTTGAAAATTACGTATTAGAACTCAGTAGTTTTCAATTAGATGGAATAGAAAATTTTAGGCCACACATTGCTATTATTACAAATATTACTCCAGATCATTTGGATAGATATGACAACAAGTTTGAAAATTATATTGCATCAAAATTCAGAATAACAAAAAATCAAACCAATAAAGATTATTTGATTTATGATGCAGATGATAACGTCATAACAACCTATTTAAAATTAAATCCAGTTCAATCAAAATTATTACCCTTTTCATTAACAAGAGAAGTTGAAAATGGAGCGTATTTAAAAAATAATAACATACTAATAACTATAGATAATAATCAAATAATTATGCCTACAGAGACTATTGCTTTAAAAGGATTGCACAATGTTAAAAATGCTATGGCAGCATCAACAGTGTCACATTTGCTTAGGATAAGGAAAAACACCATAAGAGAAAGTCTAGAAAACTTTGAAGGTGTTGAACATCGTTTAGAGAATGTCCTTCGTATTAATAAAGTGCAGTACATAAACGATTCTAAGGCTACTAATGTAAATGCTACATATTTTGCTTTAGAAAGTATGGATGCTCCAACAGTTTGGATTGTT
>CAZECB010000006.1:0-18984 GCA_964510745.1 uncultured Flavobacteriaceae bacterium
GAAAACTGTTGAGGGTCACACCTCCGGGGGTTCGAATCCCTCTTTCTCCGCAAAAGAAACCCGTAACGGAAACGTTACGGGTTTTCTGTTTTTATTTAATAAAACAGTTCTTTTTTTAAATCTACAAATCGAGATCTTTTTAGTAATGGCTTTTATTTATTTATCGCTTAAGGTAGTATACTTCAAACTACACTTTACAAGTTTGCTTCCCATACTCAAAAGCTTATTTTAATTAATCACAATAAATTCGATTTCTGACTTCATCCCTTGTAAATTAAGTCCATGCTCCATTATGAGTGTATTTAATTGATTAATGTTTTTAAAATCTTTTAGAACAAAATTATATTTGTTCACATCATCACCATTATACTCTATATGAATGCCTAAACGTTTTTGGAAATAATGTGCCAATTCAGAAAGATTTAACCTTATTATTTTATGAACCTCATATTCTCTGGTTACTACACCTCCTCCTTTCGTATTTTCAATGGCCTTTTTTAACAAAACGGAATCCTTGAGAATTAAATTATAAACATCTACATACTTCTGTTCTTTTGAAATAGAGAAATCATATATTTGTTGAATATCTTCAATTATTTTAGTTTTTTTCTTGCTATAAGTTAATTTTCGACTTGTACTTTTTGCCTCTACGTTCAATAAAATGGTATCCAATTCAGTTCTTTGATTAATAAAATTTAAATCGTCTATGTTTAGAAAGTCTTGAACGATTTCACTCACAGGGACAGCAACGTATTTTACATTTATTGTTTGATGTGCTCCTTTTTGATTTTTAACAAAATATAGACTTGGGTTGGTTGATTCACTTATCCTATATTCGTAAATCGATGAAACTTGTTCAGATTTCAAATTATCATCATGGTATTGCTTATTTAATTCGTTTATCAATGGCTTTTGAATTGTTCCAAATTCTAAGTACTCATTTAACTACTGGTTCAAAATCTTTCGAATTACCAGCCCAAAGGAAAACGCCATTTTCAGAAATCAAACAACTAATAGGTCTCGCCTTAATATTGAATAATTTAAAAATCTTTTTTTCTGTGTCATTAAAAAAAGTAAGGTCAATTTTATTTTTCTTTAGATAACTAGAGACTTTTTCTGTTTTTTCATCGCTGATTGCAATAATTTGTATTTCATTGGTATATTTTGCTTGTAATTCCTCCAAGTGAGGGAAAGAAGCAATACAAGGCCCACACCATGTTGCCCAAAAGTCTAATAGCAAGAGCTTAGTCCTATCTATTTTTTTATTGTTGATACTTTTTAAATCAAAATTATTTACGTCAAAAGTCTCATTAATTTTTACTCTTTCTCCAGAATCGTACTCATTGCTTGAATTACATGAGATTAATATGAATGCGAAAAATAGCAGGACTTTATATTTCATCAATTTAAAAGTTAAGTTGTATAATTTCTAATGAAGTCATCATTGCTATGTTTTAAAAAAGAAAGTTATTAATCAATAAATTATGACCCTATTTTTTTGACGAATACCAATAATACAATGCTGAGATATTCATTATTAAAGTTTAGTTTATTTATAGCAATTTAACCTTTGAAAAACGGATACTTCTTAACTTAAGTCAAGCATTTTAAAATTTAAGCAACCTAATTTAGACTTAAACTAAATACTTAAATGGAGCTTAATAAAAAAGTGGCGAAAAAAGCTGGATTATTATATTTACTGGTAATACTATTTGGAGGATTTGCCTACTTATTTGTCCGTTCACAACTCATTATTAATAATGACATTGAAACTACTATTAATAACATCGCAAATAATGAACTATTATTTCGCTTTAGTTTTGTGGCGGATTTAATTCAATTAACCTGCTTTTCATTCTTGTTGTTAACTTTATATAAGCTCTTTAAAAATGTTAATGAAAAATATGCGAAAGCAATGTTTTTAATTGCAATAATTGGCGTGCCTATTGCTTGTTTAAATATGTTGAATCAATATGCTGTATTAATTCTACAAAACAATACGGATTATGCCAATGCATTTAATCCAAAAGCGATAAATGCACTATCCATGCTATTTTTAGAATTTCAAAATATAGGCTATGCCATTGCACACATATTCTTCGGACTGTGGCTGTTTCCATTAGGTTATTTAATCTATAGTTCTAATGATTTCCCTAAGATACTTGGTGCTCTATTAATGATAGCAGCCTTTGGATATCTAACCCATATGTTGACAGGTTTTCTTTATAACGAAGGAGAAAGTTTGTCACAATATGCGGCTTTGTTTTCTGGTATTATAGAGTTAATTTTTTGCTTATGGCTTTTAATCATTGGAGTAAAAACTCAAAAGAAAATATAAATTATTTAAATAAAATCCTCTTTCTAATTCTACTCAAAGATTCTGGTGTAATACCCAGATAATTAGCTAATTGATATTGAGGGACGCGTTCTTTTAAATCGGGGCGTTCTTTTAATAAACTTAAATACCTGTCTTCAGGAGACTTCAGAATATATGTAGCTAGTAAATCTTCGTAAGTTTCAAAATACTCACTGGATAAAACACGACATAAAGATTCAAATTTTGGAAATCGTTTAAAGAAATCTTCTTCAGCATCAAATTTCCCAATAGTTAACGTACAATCTTCATCACATACTAAATAATATTTCGACGGTTTTTCAGGAATACCGCTAATTGCATATTCCTCCGTATAAAAAAAAGTGGTTTTTTCTTCACCATCGACTATATAATATTGTCTAACTAAACCTTTTATATTGAAATAGCATTCGGCAGCTATTTCACCTTCCTTAAGTAAGATTGTCCCTTTTTTAAAGGTACGAATCGGAATTTCTTCAATAACAGCTTTTGTTTCCTCTTCTGTCAAAGTTGTATATCTCGAAATATATTTTACAAGTTCATTATCCTTGGGTTTATTTTCATATAATTTTTTTTCCATAAAAGTACTTAGCGGGTCTTCTTTATATGAACCAAACCTATTACAGGTTGAATAGCCTAGTTTTTCATATAAACTTATAGCATCTTTAGAGTAAGGTCCCGTTTCCAGTCTAGATAGAAATATATTTTTGGAGATTAAGAGGGATTCCAGTTTTTCCATTATTTTTTTCGCTAAACCTTTTCTTCTTTGCGATATAGGGACATAAATACGTTTTAGTTCTCCATAATCCTGAAAAAGCTTGACAGAACCTATCGCTACCACTTCATTATTTTCTATGGCTCCATAGAAATAGACATTTTCACTTTGTAGGGTTTCAATACTATCTAAATGACAACTATCAACTGGATATAATTTATTTTGATATACGTCTAACTCACGTATTAAACTTTCAGCTCGCTTTGGATTTATAAGCTCTATTTTCATTTATAAAAGCTGGTTTTTTTACGTTCTTAGTTTACTTTTGCCCCTTTAATTTTTTAACTCGTTCCTTTTCGAATGCTTCTGTCCGCTTTAGCTGTTCCTCAAGATTCCACTCTAGTGGATGTCTTCTGTTACTTAAAAACTCAGCAATGGGTTCAAGCCCTATTTCGTCTCGCCTCTTATCAACATTTTCTGGGTCTACTATTGGCCAAACATTAAAGCTCTTATTTTCAGGATAATATTTTATTTGCCCTCCGTAAACTTGGAGGTTTCCGCTATCTGTAGCCAATCTGTCTTCAGCTCTTGCCAATAACCTTGGTTGCAATTTTTTCTTATTAACTGCATCTCTCATTAAGGGGAGATACTTACGTCGTATTTCATTGCTTGAATGTTGAATGACATTACAGATTGTTAAACTTCCTTGTTCTCCAACATCGATTTCATCGGGCCATCCTTGCTTCTCCAAAATTTCAATAACCTTCTTTTCATTAATTCTATGATTTTTATCACAAATTTCCTGCTGCTTTTGAAATTCTTGAGATTCAAAACCATATACTCTTCCAAGAGAATCTCTTAAACGAATAGGTCCTTGTTCCGCCCTCCAAATAGTATCTAATACTGCGATTAAATGTTCCTTAACAACTAACTTTTCTTTTTCAAGTTGCTGTTCTTTATCATTCTTTTTGCCGTTTGTACAAGAGACAAAAACTAGTGCAATTAATACTACTATATGTTTTGTCATTTTCATCATTGCCATTGTTTTGTTCTTGATTTATATAATCTTATTGAAGATTTAAGGTTGCTTATTAATCAGATTATTAACATTTATCTTATATGATTGTCCGATGGGTAAATCAATATTCGATAATTTAATGCGATTGCCTGCAATGCTTTTTATATATGTTTTGTTTATAATATAAGAACGATGTATGCGTAAAAATGACGTATCAAGAGTGCTTTCAAAGTGTTGTAATGACTGGTGAACAACAATAGTTTTAATATTGAGTAAGTGCACTTTTACATAACCTCCATAACTTTCAAAAAATATAATATCCTTTAAGTTAACTTGATGTATTTCTTTGTCACCTTTTAAAAATAGTGACTGTTCTTCCTTTACAGATGAAATAGTATTATTTGGATGTTCAAGATTTGTATTGCATACCTTCTGGTATGCTTTTAAAAAACGTTCGAAACTGAACGGCTTTAAAAGATAATCTGTTATGGATAACTCAAAGCTTTCCAAGGCATATTCAGCATAAGCAGATGTGATAATTATAGCAGGTGGGTTAACTAATGTTTTTACAAAATCTAAACCTTTTAATTTGGGCATTTTTATATCCAAAAAAATAATATCAATTGTATTTGTATATAAAAATGAAATGGCATCAACGGCATTATAGAAACTTTTTATAATTTCTAAATCATTTACTTCTTTTACATAATCCTCGATAATATGATGCGCTATAGGCTCATCATCAATAATAATACAGTTCATAGATTATCGATAGATTAATAATTCAAATTTATAAATGCCATCATTCCTAGCAATGCTTAACTTGTGGTTGTTTTTATACAGTAATTTCAATCGTTTTTTTAAGTTTTTAATACCAATTCCATTGAATGTATTTATGTTATCTTCTCCAAAGTTGTTGGTCACTTCTAGAACTATTTTTGATTTTTCTACAATTAAACTCATATTAATATATGCATTTTTAAGCAGTGTATCTACCCCGTGTTTAAATGCATTTTCTAATGGAATTATAAATAGCAATGGTGTAATTTCAACATTACTTATAACTATGTTCTTTTTAAAATTAATAATGACTTCGTTTTGTGTTCTTAATTTTTGCAGTTTAATATAATTTTCGAGATAATCTATTTCTTCTTCAATGGTAACTAGGTCCTCTTTCCCTTTATAAATAATATAACGCATTATCTCAGAGAGCTTTAAAATAGCTTCTGGTGTCTGGTCAGATTTGCGCTTTGCAAGCCCATATAAATTGTTTAATGTATTAAAATAGAAATGAGGGTCTATCTGGCTTTTGAGCAAATCCAGTTCAGATTGAATATGTGTTGCTTTAAGTTGATTTATACTTCGCTTCTGAAATAACCATTGAATAAGAAAAATAAAACCAAATAGTATAAAGATTAATAAGAATAGGTTGATTCTAACATCAGAATCTATTCCAAAAAATGCTGCAAGAACCAACAATACTAGCATAATTATTATTGACCAATATGATTTTATAAAACTCACCATAACCATAAAAATATCAAAAACGCATAAAAAGCTATACTTAATTTGACGAGTACTATGAAAGTAAGGTTGAACATATTATTTTTTTGTACGAATATGATTTAACCTAAAAAGAATAGGTTATACTGCAAAAAAGAAGTGCTTAATAAAGTATTTTTTATTTCATTTAAATGCCCATATACTTTTGTTAAAATTATAAAAAGTGAAGTATGAAAATTGTAATTAAACTATTTGTATATCTAACAATATGCATATCCAATATATGTGCGCAACAAATTGATTCATTGTTAACCGAATATGCTAGGAATGGAAAGGAGAATGGCATAAAAGCAAATTTTAACGGTGTAGTATTAATTGCCAAGGGAAATGATATAGTGTTTAACAAGGCTTATGGTTATTCAGATTTTGAAACCGAAAAAGAGCTTTCAGTAAAGGATAAGTTTCTCATTGGTTCTGTTACAAAACCGATAGTGGCCTATCTAATCTTAAAGCAAGTAGAAAGAGGAAAGATTAAGTTAGAGCAGAACATTTCAAATTTCTTACCAAGATTTGATAGTGATAAAGGTGACGAGATTACGATAAGAATGTTGTTAAATCATACATCTGGCTTACCACATTATAGCGGTTTAATGCCTTATGTAGAAAATAAGGAAACGTTTTTAAAATCGGCCATAAGTACCGGAGACTATGTTAGTTTAATTAGTAAGGTAGGCTTAATAAATATACCTGGGGAAAAATATCAGTATAGTAGCTTAGGCTATGTACTTCTGGGAGCAATTCTTGAAAAAATTACTGAGCAATCATTTTCAGAAATAGTAAAAAAAGAACTAAATCAAGATATGGAATTGAAGAATCTTGGTTTTGTTAAGGATATGTCAATAGATATTGTTAAAGATTATAAAATTGAGAATAGTAGTTACAAAGAATTTCCAAACAGACATCAAAGTAACACATTTAGTACTGGAGGATTATATGCAAACAGTACAGACTTATTCCGCTTTTTTAATAAGCTCAGAAACAGAACTATATTAAATATTGAACTAACGGAGAAGATGTTTAATGAGAATAAAAATGGTTACGCTTTAGGATTATATAGAAATGACCCTGAATTATTGCGATATATACCTTCAGCAAGATATTTTTCACATGGAGGGAGTGTGAACGAATTTTCAAGCTATGTTATGTTAAATGATGATGGTACAGCAATACTAATTTTGACCAATACCAGACCATTAAACCTATTAAAATTATTAGCAAATACATATAGAGCATATAAGGGTAAAAACCTATCAATATCTAACAGAGTTATTTTACCTAGCTTAAAAAATGTATCTCGTTTTAATGAGGAGAATGGTGTTCAAGGTGTTATGGAGTATCATAAAAAAATGTCAGAAAATGCAGGCTTTCCTATATATCCATCGGCCAATTATATAGAGAAAATGGTAAAAATTCATAGAAATAAAACTAATGTTCATGCAATAGATAATTTAGTGGACTTTATGGCATCAAAAAATAACCCAAATGCCGAAGATATGCTAAATAAACTTGCCTACTTACTATTTAAAATTGACAAGATTAAAGCAGAAAAATATTTTAGCAAAGCTGTAAAATTATTTCCTAATTCAGCTAACGCTTGGGATAGTCTGGGTGAATTTTACGAAAAAACGAATAAACCCAAAAAAGCAAAAACAGCCTATCAAAAAGCGGTAAAGCTTTCTCAAAAACATCACTTAGAAAACCAAAAACTGTTTACCAAAAACCTAAATAGAATTAAAAATGAAATGTAATATCAAACTGATAATTGCTATTATAACCTCAATTATTCTAACTTTTGGAATTACTGCTATTGCCATAGAGTATGCTATGCAAAACAATCAATATGGTGATGATGTTATTCAAACCTCAATTCAATCTAAAGTGATGAATGAGAAACGTCCAATTATTATCCATCTTCCTGAAAGTTATACTACAGATGCAGATAAAAAGTACACTGTGATGTATGTGTTAGATGGAACATCTCAAGACAATCATACTGCAGCAAAAATTGATATACTATCTAAGCTTGAATTATTCCCTGAAGCAATAGTAGTGGGTATTCCAAACACACATGGACATAGAAGTAGAGACCAGACCCCTCATTATATGAAAGTAGATGTTGATGAGGATGATAGTGAATTAGGTAATGGTGATAATTTTTTAAAATTCATTGAAACAGAACTTATAACATATATAGAGACTAATTATAGAACCAATGGTTTTAGAACCTTGAGCGGAAACTCAAGAGGTGGTTTGTTTACATTTTATGCAATGTTAGAAAATCCAGAACTATTTGATGGATATTTATGTTATAGTCCTGCGTTTTGGAGAGAAGATTTATTGATAGTTGAAAAAGCAAAAGTATTTCTTAATCAAAATTCAACCCTAAATTCATTTATTTTTATGAGTTTGGGAGACCAGGAAAATGATAAAATGAAAAATGGTTACACTGAAATGATATCATTGATTGAAAACAAAAAAACAGATAAACTCCATTTTAAACATCAAATTACCAAAAGAGCCAACCATCAAAACAATTCTTATAAGTCAACTATTTATGCATTGGATTGGTTAGGCAAAATCTATCTATAGTCTAAATATATGTTTTCGCTTTAAAAACAAAACAATTCCCACTAAAACATAAAACACACTTTTTAACCCGTACCATAATGTAAATTGATAATAGGCTCCTGAAGGAACCCCATCAGAATTTATACTAATTATTAGATGTAATAAAACCCTTATTAGACCATAAGACAAGACCAATACACTCCAATACTTTATAGTTTTTCGAAAATTAAATTGTGGTTTAAAGTATCTATATACAAATGGGAATAGAAGTAGTATACTTATTAATAACGGATAAATTATTCCAATAAACAAATACTCCAATCCTTTGATTAAAATGAGTATAAAGCTCAATACCAATAGTAATTCATAAGTATTGTATGACTTTATTTTATGAAGTAATGTCATTTTACGAGTGTTTTAAATACGTGAAATATGAATTGTGTCGACGATGCTAAAAAATCAAAATTCACTGTGCCATAAATATCTTCAGGGGTATGTATATAAGGTGTGGTATCTCTCTTTACATATTCTTCTGAAATACCCACCGCATTAAAACCTTTATCTATAAATGATTTATGGTCTGATGAATTTACTTTAGTTGTATATAACGGAATATTAAACTTCTCAGCTTCTGTTTTATATAGGTTTTCCAGATAAGGTGTTGGTAATTCTAATTCAAAACCATGATTGTTATCTTCATCCCAACCCATCATATCTATTGTATGCACAGAGTGTACTTCTCTTCCACTCTTTTGTGATTTTTTCGCATAAGCTTTACTTCCTATTTCGTCATCTTCTTCTTGATCAAAAAAGACTATTATAAAATTCTTATTTCTTTCAGGAAGTTCAATCAATTTAGATGCAATTGTCAGACTTAATGTTACTCCTGTAGCATTATCTATAGCACCTGGACTACCGCGTTCAGAATCGTAATGAGATCCAAAAATGACATACTCATTACTTGGCACAGTTGCTGGCAATACCGCTGCAACATTGATCCCTTTCGAAGGCTTTAAAATTAAATCTAAGAATGGGTTTCCATTTGTTGTTTTGTAGTGTTGATTTTCAAGTTGCCACCCCATATTCATAAGATGTTGAGATAAAAAATCTGCTGTCATTTTACGTTCATTAGGAGATGCTCTTTGCTTTATATAAATGGTATCTTTTATTGGTTTTTCTCCAGTCAATCTTGATATTATTTCCTTTTGAAAAGGAATCATTTCTGACACGAGAAGACTATCTTTTTGGGCTTGGACTTCAGAAAAAAATAACACCACACATAGAATATTGATTACTTTTAATATAGCTTTCATCTTCATTCTTTTGGTTTTGCTGAGGTTGTTTTCCATTGTGCCCATTTGCGTAATGTAGCAATAGCAACATCTTTTCCATTGGAACCATTAGTTAACATTATAATTGCGCTATTACTCTTAAAATCCAGCATAAAACCAGATTCCCATCCAGTATTTGACCCAGCGTGACCTTTTACTGTTATTGGCCCTAAGAAATAAGCGTGATAACCCAATCCTTGAGCTTGTCTTTTTGATTTTGTAATTGGTATTATTGTAGTCATTTCTTGAATAGTGTTTTCTGAAAGAACAGGATTACTACTCATATTGGCTTTTGCAAACTGTACCATATCCTCCAACGTAGTATGTAATCCTGCGGCAGCTTTGGCAGTAAATTTTTCTATATAGACTGCTTCGCCATTTTCATCATAGGGTGTAGCTGAATGTTTCAATATTTTCTTATCAATAGTAAAACTTGTATTTTTCATCTTTAAGGGCTTGAAAATTTCCTTTTGCATATACACTTCGAAAGATTTGCCGGTAATCTCCTCAATGAGTAATTGTAAAACAGTATAACCTCCTCCTGAATATTGAAATTTGGTTTGTGGTTCTACTATTATTTCAACCTTTTCATTGTCTCTAACAAGTCCGTTTTCTCCATTTAAAGATGCTTCAAGGTTAGGTAATGTAGCATTAGGGTGAAACCCAGGATAACCATGAACGGAAACACCACCAGTATGGCTTAATAAGCTTCTAACAGTAACTTTTTTACTGTCGAATTCAGATTTTGGGAACTTCCAACGCGTTAAGTAGTTCTCTACGGGAACATCTAAGTCTATCTTATCGTTTTCAACCAATTTCATAATACCCCAAGCTGTAAACAGTTTAGAAATTGAACCTATATTAAATCCTGTTTTTGAAGTAATTTTTGTTTGGCTTTCTACATCAGCGAAACCTATACCTTTATTGTAAGTAATGTTTCCATTATCGATAATCGCGATGGCCATTCCAGGTACTTTTTTTTCCAATAATTGAGGTGGGATATTTTCGTCTAAAGAAGTTGTGAATTCTGAAATTATGGTGCTTTGATTTTCTTGACCAAATGTTAAAATACTAAACATAAGGAATAGATAAGTAATACAATTTTTCATAAATATTATGTTTTGATACATCAAACGTATTATCACCTCTTTTTAAAAACTAATTTTTATGACAAAGTGCTTTTGCCTTACTGCAAATGCCATTAAAAATGAGGCCAATAATGGTTCATCAGCTAAACATTATATTTTATCAGTTATACAGTATTGTTTATCAAATAAATTGTCTTGAAACCCTGAAAACAATACATTTGAGGGTAATGCCATTTTTAAAAAAATACTGTCGAACCCTTATTCTAGGGATTTTACTCTTCGGTTCTTTGTGGGGAATGCTAACTTATCATCGAAAAGAAGAACTTACGGGTTCAGAAACTGATGCTGCTATAGTTGGCGTTTTTCAGTCACTTTTCTTACTTACCATAGGGTATATCCTTTTTTCTTGGGTTTTTAGGTTATGGAAACAATACAGACAACTAAAGAATGTGGTCCCATTTTTAAAAAAACATCTTCGAACTCTAATTCTTGGAGTTTTACTCTTGAGTTCATTATGGGGGATGTTAGTTTATAAAAGGCTAGGAGAACTTTCCAGATTAGAAATCCATGATAATATATTTGGGATTTTCCAACTCCTTTTCTTACTTACTTTAGGATACATCATATTTTCTTGGTTTTTTAATTTATGGAAGCAATACAAGCAATTAAAAAATGATAAAGCTACTGCTGAACTCGCTTTATTAAAAAGCAAAATAGATCCCCATTTTTTTTTTAATACCCTTAACAATCTATACGGATTGGCAATTAAAAAATCCGATGAAGCTCCGCAAGTGATATTAAAACTATCAGAAATAATGCGTTATACTATTTATGAAGGTGAAAACGAAACTGTTCTATTAAAAGACGAGATAAGCTATTTAGAACAGTATATAGAGATTCATAAAATACGTTATAAAAAAACGGTCGATATTCGTTTTACTAGAACAATCGATGAGGAAGGTATTTCTGTAGCTCCGCTTTTATTTATAATGCTTTTAGAAAATGCATTTAAACACGGCGTAGAAAGCTTGACCAATAATGCCTACATAAAGGTAGAATTGACGGTTAAAAACAAAGTCCTAACATTTAGCGTTGAAAATAACTTTGACTTAAAAGAAAATCCCCAAACCGGAATAGGAATTGAAAACTTAAAGCGTAGACTGCAACTTATTTATCCAAAAAGGCACCAATTATTGCTAAACAAAGAAGCACCTATTTATAATGCGAAATTAATTATTAAATTAAAATGATACGATATGTAATTATAGATGATGAGCCTATAGCTCACGGTATCATTGAAGGTTTTGCAGATACAATGCAGCACCTTGAGAAAGTAGGTAACTGTTATGATGCTTTTGAAGCGATTAAACTACTGCAAGGGCAACAAGTAGATATGTTGTTTTTGGATATTAATATGCCAAAACTCTCAGGTTTTGAATTTTTAAAAACATTATCAAACCCACCAAAAGTAATCATAACATCCGCTTATAAGGAGTTTGCTATAGATGGCTATGAATTTGATGTCGTTGATTATTTATTAAAACCTTTTAGTTTTGAACGTTTTGTAAAAGCGATAAATAAAATAGTACTTTCTAAACCAGTGTTGAAATCTAATGTAAAGGACATACCAAAATACATATACATTAAAGGTGATAAAAAACAGCATCAAGTTGCTATTGATAATGTGCTGTTCGTAGAAGCATCCGGGAATTATTGTAAAGTATTTTTAGAAGATGAAATTATCGTAACACTTCAAAAAATATCCGATTTTGAAACTATACTTCCTTCTAGTTTTATCAGAACTCACAAATCTTTCATCGTTTCAAAAGATAAAATTAAAGTAATTGAGGGGAATATTGTTCATTTGAAAATGCACAAGATTCCTATTGGGTTGACTTATAAAAGTGTTATAAAACGTCTATATGACAATTAACTAAAATAACATTATTATTAGTCAAATCTTAAATGATAATACTCTTTGATTTGTTGAAATAAATTGGATGTTACTTTCTATTAATAGATAGATTCCTTCGGTTAACAGAAAATAATAGCATTTAAACACTGAAAGTTTCAGATTCGTTACAACTAAGACATGAGCGAAAATGAAACAACTTGTTTTTCTGTTATTTTTTCAATTTCCTTTACTGTGCTTGGCACAAATAACACAATTAAACGGTGAAGTTATAGATGCCGATACACAAGAAAAAATAGTATATGCTACAGTGGCAATATATAATAATGAAAAATTAATCGATGGCGTATCAACTGATGAAGATGGTATGTTTGAATTAATTATTAATGAGGCATTTACACATATTGAAATAAGTTTTATTGGTTATCAAACATATCGTTTAGCACTTTCAGAGGGTGAAAACAAAAAGAATATTAAAGTTCTCTTGGTGATTGATCCAAATAAACTCGAAGAAGTATTGGTAGAAGGAAAATTGACAACAACTCAAGTAAAAATAGATAGGAAAATAATTAATTTGGGAAGTGATATACAACAAGCTGGGGTAAATGCCCTAGAAGCTTTTGAACAAATTCCTGAAATACAAACAGATATTTCAACGGGGATTATTTCACTACGCGGTAGTAACAACGTTCGTATACTTGTAAATGGAAAACTATCTCCTTTAAATTCTAGTGAATTATTACAGCAAATACCTTCTTCAAATATCAAACGGATTGAAATTATCACATCACCTTCAGCAAAGAACAGAGCTGATGGTTTATCAGGTATTATCAACATACTATTAAAAAAGAATAACGATGCCGGGTTAAATCTTGGAGTGACATCTTCTGTTGGCACAAGAAGATATGGACTTGGTCTTAATGGAAATTATAATATTGCTTGGGCAAACTTTAGATTAAATACATCTAAAACAAATTTGAGGACGATAAATGAGCAACTTATAAAGAGAGAATTTAGTAACGGAAATACAGAAACTATTTTCACACCGTATCGGTTTGATGGCGATGTCAATACCATTTCGTCAGGGATAGATTTTTTTATTAATGATAAGCACGAAGTGTCATTGGATTTTGAATATACCGATGATTCCCATAGTAACTTTAATGAGTCAGCGTATACCAACGTCACTAATAGTGATGATTTTGGTTATTTGCGAGAAAGTAATCACTTTCATTATATTTCAATTTTAAATGCGAATTACAGATTAAAATTTAATGAAGATTCTTTTCTTGAAATAGATTATAATATTAATGACAGTAAGAACGATTATCCGCTAAGTGATTTTGTTGATGATTCACTTTTATTTAATCAATTTTTGACAGAAGATTTTGTTTTACAATCATTTGCTACGGATTATACTTTTTCGGTAGAAGAGAGCATTAAGATTGAAACTGGGGCTTCTATAAATTCACAAGTCTTAAAAAGCACTCGAATGTTCAACCCTATAGATGGTTTGGAAGAGAATGATACATTCAATTATGACGAATCGCTATGGGGTGTTTATGCTCAAGCAAAATTTTCAATAAAAGAGATAGATGTTCAAGCTGGATTTCGATTTGAGAATTTTAAAACAAAATCTATAAGCGTAAGAAACAATTTTAGAACCAATCAATCTTTTTCAAATTTATTTCCATCTATTCATTTTTCGTACCCTCTCAATGATGCCAATACGTTAAATGCGGGATATAGCAGACGAGTATCCAGGCCCGATTTTCATCAGGTCAATGCATTTCAAATCGTGAACCCGTTATTTATTTGGGAATACAACCCAAATATTACACCAGAATTTAGTGATACTATTGAATTGAGTTATCAGGGAAATACGAAAGGATTCAATTTAGGTTTATCCGCATTTTACAGAAAAAGAAGTGATGTAATATTATGGATAGAATCATCAGAAAACAACCAGCAAGTCTTTAGATATGAAAACTCAGGAATCTTCAATTCTTACGGGTTTGAAAGTACTGTTAGCATAAAAGTGAAATCGTATTGGGATGCAAGATTATCAGCTAATTATTATTTCACTAAAATTAATCAAAGAGATATTGTTACTTGGAATAAAACGTATTCTTCTGCGCTACAATTTAAAAACACATTTGACATAACAAAAAAAATTACTGCCGATGTAACCTATCTTTTTAATCCAAAACGTCAGAACCCTTTTAGTTATGATGAATCAAGAAAAAGATTAGATGTAGCTTTTAGAGGGAAATTTTTCGACAATAAAATGACTTTTGGACTCCGTATAGTTGACTTATTCAATACGAATCACTTTAGAAGAATTAGTCGTACGCAAGATTTAATGCAGATTACGGATTGGGATATACAAACACAAAAGCGAAATTTTCTATTAAGTTTAAATTACACACTATTTGAAAACAAAATTTTAGAAAGGAATAGAAAGAAAAGAAGGTATAATAAAGCACCAATAAATTAATGAACGCGTTTAATACAGAGAACAAAATTTATATAGGTAAGTTTCGCAAAAAAGAACTGGTAATTCATATACTTTTTTGGGCAATTTATTTATTGTTCCCTTTTTTAAAAACCATTGGCAGAAATGATTATCCATATCACTTTTATAGTGAACTAAATGACCTAATCTTCGGGATTGTTGTTTTTTATACGGCTTACTTAATTGCGTTTTCATTAAAGAATAAACTAAAGACCTTCCTTTTTCTTTTACTTCTGTTCCTAGTAGTTGGGTATGTCAACTTTAGTATTCATAACTCACTCTTTGGAGGGGTTCATGATAATGCATATAGCTACTATGCTATTAGTTATTTTTCAAAATACACAATACTTACCTTATTTGCTTTTGTATTGTATTCGACTAAAGCGAGTTATCATAAACATTCCATTTTAGAAGAAGCTTTACAAAAGAAACAACAAGCAGAACTCTTAGGTTTAAAGTCGCAAATAAACCCTCATTTTTTATTTAATACATTGAATACTATTTATTCAAGCGCTTTGAAAAAAGATGATAACACGCCAGAAATGATTTTAAAATTATCGGATAATTTTAGATACTTGTTACAAGATGGTCAGGAAGAATATGTATCAATATCAAAAGAGATAGCGCATTTAAGAGATTATATTAGTTTGCAAAAAATACGTTTAGCGGAAAAAGTGAAAGTAAACTTCGAAATTAATATTGATGATAATAATCAAAAAATTGCACCATTACTACTTATTTCCTTTGTTGAGAATGCCTTTAAGTATGTTAATACACTAAGGGGCAATTGTCATAAGATTGATGTCATTTTACGCTTGGAAAAGCAAAATCTCATCTTCTCTTGCCAAAACCCTTATAACAAAAATGCAGAACATAATATAGATAGTAAATGGAAAGAAAGCGGTATTGGAATTTCCAACACAAAAAAGAGGTTAAGTTATCTTTATCCTGATAAACACCTTCTTAAAATTAAGGATGAAAACGAAACTTTTAATGTAATGCTACAAATTCAACTATGATTAACTGTTTAATAATTGAAGATGAAAAAGCTGCACAGGATGTATTGTTAGAATACATTAATAAAACTCCCTTTATAGAGTGTATGGGAGTTTATGAAAGTGGAGTGGATGTGCCTGTTAAATTCTTGGAAAAATCAAGTGTATTGTTTTTAGATATTGAGCTTCCAGAATTAAGTGGTTTATCTTATTTAAAATCAATAACAAATCCTCCAAAAGTAGTTGTTTGTAGTGCATATTCTCATTATGCAGTTGAAGCATTTGAATCGTGTGTTTTAGATTATTTAGTTAAACCGTTCTCTTTTGAACGCTTTTTTAAGGCTGTTTCAAGAGTTAGAAATCAACTTCAGATTGAAAATAATGAACACAGTAAAGAACTGTTTCTATATGCCGATAAAACGTTACATAGAGTTTTGATTGATGAGATATTATATTTAAAAGCTGAAGTTGATTATGTAAATGTAGTCACCAAAAAAGAAAACATCCTTATTCTGGATAGTCTTCGAAATTGGGAAGAAAAACTATCCATTTATGGTTTTATTAGAGTGCACCGTTCATTTATTATTAATAAAAATAAAGTAGAAAAAATTTCTGGAAATCAAGTTTATATTAATAGTCAAAGTATTCCTATTGGTAAAGTTTACAAAGACGCCTTTTTAAAATTGATAAAGACCGAATAACACCCTGTTTTCTCCCTTATTTGTTAGGTTTATCAACAATTACCGATGTGCTAAATCCTTTAATCATAAGCCAGAATCCCAAAAACAACTCGTTTAAGCCCATTGGAATATATAATAGCAATTTTGGGACATACCCTAACATATCTATTAACAATCCAACAACCATTAATATAACTGCGATAAAACCCCAGATTGAGATAAATCTAGGGATTAACTTCGATTTGAATAATAAATAATAAAACGCAAAAGCACCAAAACCAAGTACAAGGGATAGCATTAAAAATGTAGCGTGATATTCTCTAAGAAATGGTAATCCAGCAGATTTTGGTATAGTTAGAGCATCTCTACTCAAAAAGAGCAACGATAATAAACTGATTCCACTCACAATAATTATAAGGCATTCCATTATTCTATTACCAACATATAAAAGCGCAATTTTTTCATTATGTTGTTTAAAAATTGGGTACATGACAATAGCGATACCAACAACACCTAACCCACAGATTAACTGAAGTAATATTGCTACAATCACCTTAATTGAGTTATCAGACATAACAGATAATAGGTTTTTATTTTCAAAGATTTCTTTTAAAATCCCATCACCCATCATATAGGTTAGTGTTGTAATAATGAATAAGGCTCCTACTCCAATAGCGGATTTTCTATTTGAATCCATGTAGGTCTTCAGTTTTAAATTGACAGGGTAAATTATTCTATTTAGGACAAGTATTCATTGACTTAAGTTAATAAGTACTCAAAACATTCAGCCCAAACAGAGCATTTCAAGAACTTGAAGATGATTAACAAAACTTTAATAGTTTAAGGTTAAGAAACGATCGGTCTATTTCTATATATTTGCAGAGTAAACGATCGGTCTAATCATGGCAAAACACGATATCAATACTATTTTAGAAAAAGGGATTGAGCTCTTTCGTCTTAACGGGTATCACAATACCGGGATTCGGGATATCCTCAAAGCTTGTGATATGCCTAAAGGGTCTTTTTATCACTCTTTTGAAAGTAAAGAAGATTTTGTGATTAAGACCATCGCACATTTTGAAATGATGATTGGTAAAGACTTTGAAAAGAATCTTTCTGATGCGTCCCTCTCTTATTACCATCGTATTAAAAACCATTTCGAGATCCATATTAAATGGTATACAGAAAACGATTTTAAAGTAGGCTGTTTATTAGGAAACTTAAGTACGGAGGTTGCGGGGATCATTGATCCGGTGTCTAATGCTATTTCGGCTGTTTATGACCGTTGGAGTAAAGGATTGGCTTCTTTTATAGAAAAAGGCCAAGAAGAAGGGGAAATTATAACGGGTATTGATGCGCTACATTTAGCCAATTTCCTTTTTGACAGTTTTAATGGAGCATTGGGCCGTATGAAGGTAGAACGCAGTCGCGTACCTCTGGATCAGTTTTTAAATATCAATATGGTCTTTATAAGAAATACAGAAAAAATAGCAAGTTAGTATTGTCATTTTTTTATTTAAAAAATAAACGACCGGTCTATTAAAATATAATCGCCCAATACCTGACCACTATAGGATGACTTAAAACAAAGATCAAATAACATGAATAATAATTAATAAAACACATTACAATGACAACTATTGAAAAATTAAATTTCGACATCAAAACGGTTGAAAACGCACCGGAAAACTCCAAAGCAGCCTTAGCTGCTGCTAAAAAAGCTTATGGCTTCTCCCCTAACCTATTGAGTACGATGGCCAATCACCCTGCCCTCTTAAACAACTATTGGGAAGGAAGTGCCACTCTAGATGCTAATAGCACACTGAGCGGACAAGAGCAACAAGTTGCTTTTCTATCTGCCAGTTATGAAAACAACTGTCATTACTGTATGGCGGCACATACCACCATTGGGCAAATGCATAAAATTGATCAAGGCATTCTTGATGCCTTGCGTACTGGAACGGCCCTTCCCGATCCAAAACTGGAAGCCTTAAGTCAATATGTAAAGGCAACTACTATCAAAAGAGGACGCGTCTCTCAAGCAGATATTGATGCTTTTTTAGCCGTTGGTTATACTCAGGAACATCTTCTTGAAGTGATTACCATCGTGAGCTTAAAAGTGATGACAAACTACATCAACTATGTAGCTCAAACACCTATAGATACTCCTTTTACAGCAAACAGCTGGGAAAAATAACCAAAACGTAAATAGGAACCTGTTCCAATGATCACGGACAGGTTCCCAT